>NZ_JBEPYQ010000013.1:0-16722 GCF_041641335.1 Cohnella sp.
AGCCGTACTGAACGATTATCGATGGAATGATGTCATGGGCATCTATCTCCCTCCGATGCTATACGATCCTGAAATTTGGAATGGATAAACCCGTCACAGGGTAATTTCAGGACCGTATGAGGCAGTCTCCAGGAGATAGATGCCCACTTTTTTTTCATCGATAATCTTTTACGCCCCTACTTATGGGACAGCCCCATGTCCATGAGTCGATCATTTGATGTTATTGTCCTCTAGTGACTTATGGGACAGTTCTTTTTGTTATGCTATAATGGAAGCTGTTATTTTATCGTGAAGGGAACTATCCGAGGATGAGCCAAAAGACAAGCGAGGAATTGCGGCGGGAAGTGGAGAAGCGCCGTACTTTCGCGATTATTTCCCACCCCGATGCGGGGAAAACGACTTTGACGGAGAAGCTGCTCCTGTACGGGGGGGCGATTCACGTCGCCGGCTCGGTCAAAGCGCGCAAAGCGGCGCGCCACGCAACGAGCGACTGGATGGAGATCGAGAAGCAGCGGGGAATTTCCGTTACGTCCTCCGTCATGCAATTTCAATATGAAGGCAAGCAAGTGAACATTCTCGATACGCCGGGTCACCAAGACTTCAGCGAAGACACGTACCGGACGCTGACGGCCGCGGACAGCGCGGTCATGCTCATCGACGTCGCCAAAGGCGTGGAAGCGCAGACGATCAAGCTGTTCCAGGTGTGCAGCAAGCGGGGCATTCCGATTTTCACGTTTATCAATAAGCTGGACCGCGAAGGTCAAGATCCGTTCGAGCTGCTCGAAGAGATCGAGCGCGTGCTCGGCATCCGCTCGGTGCCGATGAACTGGCCGATCGGCATGGGCCGGGAGCTGTGCGGCGTATACGACCGGATGAAAAACCAGGTCGAGCTGTTCCAGGGCAAGGACCACTCCGCGATCGAAGTCCGCAAAACGTCCGACTATCGCGATCCGCTCATCAAGGAGATGGCCGGCGACTATTTGGCGGAGAAGCTGGCACAGGAGCTGGAGCTGCTCGACGTCGCGGGCGACTCGTTCGACTACGAGAAGGTGAGCACGGGGCAGCTGACTCCGGTGTTTTTCGGCAGCGCGGTCAACAACTTCGGGGTGCAGACGTTCCTCGAGAACTTCCTGGAGCTGGCTCCGCAGCCGACCGAGCGCAAGACGACCGACGGCACGGTCGCTCCGGAGGAAGAGAAGTTTTCCGGCTACATCTTCAAGATTCAGGCCAACATGAACCCGGCGCACCGCGACCGAATTGCGTTCCTGCGCATCTGCTCGGGGAAATTCCAGCGCGGAATGAGCGTCCGTCACGTTCGCGCGGGCAAGGAGATCAAGCTGTCTCAGCCGCAGCAGTTTTTGGCGCAGGACCGCGATATTGTCGAGACGGCGTACCCGGGCGATATTATCGGCTTGTTCGATCCGGGCGTTTTCCGCATCGGCGACAGCTTGAGCGAAGGACGCGACGTCGTGTTCAACGAGCTGCCGACGTTTTCTCCGGAAATTTTCTCCAAAGTATCGATCAAAAACGCGCTGAAACAGAAGCAATATCTGAAAGGGCTGGATCAGCTGACCGAGGAAGGCATGGTGCAGGTGTTCCGTTCGGTGGGCGCGTTCGAGGACACGTATCTCGGCGTCGTCGGGCAGCTTCAGTTCGAGGTGTTCGAATACCGGATGAAGAACGAATACGGCGTCGACATTCAGTTGTTCCGCACGCCGTTCCAATTCGCGCGTTGGGTCGTGGGCGGCAAGGTCGATCCGACGAAGTTCCGCATCAATTCGATTCTCGTCAAGGACAAGAACGACGTGGACGTCGCCCTGTTCGAGAACGAGTACGCGATGCGCACGGCGATGGAGCGGATGCCTGAACTGCAATTCCTGGAAGTCGCTCCTTAACGGAACATTCGACGGGAGCCTGTCGCCTTGAGGGGCGTCGGGCTCTTTTATAACCTGTAGAGGAAGAAGGCGGAAGCGCGATGGGCAAACGGTTGGCGATCAGGGGCGGTCTCGTCGTCCGTCCGGACGGCGTAAGCCAAGGGGATTTGACGATTGAGGACGGGATCATCGCGGCGATAGACGGAGCCGGCGGGAGTGCAGGCGATTCGGCGGACATCGATGCGGAAGGCTGCTGGGTGCTGCCCGGTCTCGTCGATCTGCATTGCGATGCGATCGAGAAGGAGATCGAGCCGCGGCCCAATACGCTGTTTCCGATGGAGATGGCGTTCCTGCAGTTCGAGCGCAAGCTGGCCGGACACGGCATCACGACGATGCTGCATTCGCTGTCGCTCGGCGTAGGCTTAAGTCTGCGGGGCGAGCATCTCGTCGGGGAGATGATCGAGCTGATCGCCGCCATGCGCAAGGAGAGGGCGATGATCCGCCATGGCGTGCATTTGCGGTACGAGGTGTCCCATCTGACCGGCTTCGAGCTGGCGCGGCGGCTGTTGTCCGAAGGGCTGCTCGATTACTTGTCCTTGATGGACCATGCGCCGGGTCAGGGCCAATATCACCGGCCGGGCGCGTTCGAACGATACGTGATGAAAAATCAAGGAGTCGGAGTCGACGAAGTCGCGGCGATCGTGGAGGAATTGCAGGAGAGAAGAAGCCGGGTCGATTGGAGCAAGCTTAAAGCGCTCACGGCGCAGGCCCGCGCGGCCGGCATCGCCGTCGCCTCTCACGACGACGACACGGCGGAGGCGGTGGAACGTTCGCTCGGTTTCGGGGCGACGGTGTCGGAGTTTCCGTTGAACCTGGATACCGCCCGATTCGCTTCCGCCCAAGGGATGGGCCTATGCGTCGGAGCTCCCAACATCGTTCGCGGCGGCTCGCACGACGGCAACTTGAAGGCGAGCGAAGCCGTCCGCGAAGGCGTTGCGGATATTTTATGCTCGGACTATCATCCGGCGTCGCTGCTTCATGCGATCTTCTGTCTGGAGTCCGAAGGCGTGCCGCTGCACCATGCGGTCAATATGGCGACCTTAAATCCGGCGGCGGCTTTGGGGCGTGAAGATACGCTCGGTTCGCTGGAGATCGGCAAACGCGCGGACGTCATCGTCGTGGGGAAAATACGCGGCATCCCGGTCGTCCGCTGCACGATCGTCGATGGAACGGTCGTGCATGAGACGCGGGATATGGATTAGGATCGGTTAGGGTGGCCGGCCGGCAGCTGCTTCTGCAGCACGGTCACCATTTTCTTCCGGGTGGCTTCGGTGCTGTTCTTCCAGATGATCTCGAACAGGACGCCGAGACCCGGCAGCGCCATCTCTTCGGAGTCGATCGAGCCTTCGATGATGTCGGTCAATTCGGTGTCTTCCTTGCCTTGCACTCGCTGAACAATCGCTTGTCTGAGGTCCAATTCCACGGACTAGCCCTCCTGTAGGAAAAGATTCCCGAATAGATTTCCCCGACGGCTCGATGCTTATGCCCGCGAACGATTATGATATAATGAGCGCATGGATGCGAAGGCGAGGAGGAACGGAGTTGGCCAAGAAACCGCACGGGAAAAAACAGTTCGCCATCATCGGCCTGGGCCGGTTCGGCTCGAGCGTGGCGAAGTACTTAGCGGAGATGGGGTATGAGGTGCTGGCCGTGGACGATAACGCCCAGCGCGTGCAGGACGTAGCGCACACGGTCACGCATGCGGTGTCCGCCGATTCGACGGACGAGGAATCGATGAGCTCGCTCGGAATCCGCAACTTCGACGTCGTCGTCGTGGCGATCGGGCAGGACATTCAATCCAGCATATTGACGACCTTGATCCTGAAGGATCTCGGCGTTCCCTATATTATCGTAAAGGCGCAGAACGAGCTGCACGGCAAGGTGCTCAACAAGATTGGCGCCGACAAAGTCGTGTTCCCCGAGCGGGACATGGGGCAGCGCGTTGCTCATCATCTGATCTCCCCGAACATTCTGGAGCATATCGAACTTTCTTCAGAATACAGCATCGTGGAGATGAGGCTTCCCTCGTCCATGATCGGGAAAAATCTCAAGCAGCTCGACATTCGTCAGAAATACAATTGCAACGTGCTCGCGGTGAAGCGCAGCGAGGAGATGAACATTACTCCGAGCGCGGACGAGCCGCTTATTCGCGACGACGTACTCGTCATCGTAGGCAAGAACGATCAATTAACGAAGCTGGAGCAGGCGTATGCGGAACTTTGAACCTTATTTGAGCTCGACTTCCAATCCTCGCGTGAAGGAATGGGCCAAGCTTTCGGAACGGAAATACCGGGAGCGGGAAGGCAAATTTCTGCTGGAGGGCATCCACCTCGTGAAGGAGGCGCTGGAAGCCGGCTGGCCCCTTGAAATCGTCGCTTTCGACGAGGGCTCGGGGGTATTGGCTCAATTCGAAACGTACAAAGGGGAAGACGGCTGCATCGGGACGGCAGGGACGGGGCCGGAGACGAAGTGGATTCCCGTGTCGCCCGACATTATCGCCAAGTGCAGCGAGACGGGGACGCCTCAGCCGATCTTCGCCGTGGCGCTTAAGCGTCCTCCCGATGCGGAGTCGCTGTATAAAGAAGAGCGCGCATTGGTCGCGGTTCTGGACGGCGTGCAGGATCCCGGCAACGTAGGCACGATCGTCCGCAGCGCCGCCGCCAGCGGGGCGACGGCCGTCGTACTGGGCAAAGGGACGGCCGACCTGTACAACCCGAAGACGATCCGGGCGACGATGGGGGCGCTGTTCCACGTTCCCGTGTTGGAGGCGGATTTGGCAGAGGCGCTGCCGCGGGCGGCCGATCACGGCGCCGCCATCGTCGGCACAAGCTTGCAGGCGGCGTCTTCCTGCTACGAGTACGATTTCGCGGCGGGCAGCGTCTGGCTCGTCTTCGGCAACGAAGGCGCCGGCCTGTCTTCGGAGACAAGCGCATTCGTGCATACGAATGTAATTATTCCGATGACCGGTCGGGCGGAGTCTCTTAACGTCGCCATGGCGGCTACGGTGCTTTTGTTCGAGGCTCAGCGTCGGCGGACGAATAGCTCTCGGAAACCCGAGCTTCAAAGCAAATAAACTCTCCAGGGACGAAGGGGAAGCCATTCCTTCTCCCTAGGCTTTACCCCTCTGTTCACGATTCAGCAAGGTTAAAATCGACCGTTTGTCTTGTCTGAATCGTCTCGACAAAGCGCCTTCGCCGTTTCAAGGACCTTTCACCGTCTCAAGAACCTTTCACCGTCTCAAGAACCTTTCACCGTCTCAAGAACCCCGATGGCTATTTTCTTACTCTTATCGTTGAAGGGAGGAAGAAGGGGGTCGCACCGTATTGAGCGGAAAACCCGCGCTAATTTTGTCGAATGGGGAAGATAAGCCGAAATAGAACGGAAAACCCGCTTTAATTTTCCCGAAACAGGAGAATTACGGAAATAGAGCGGGAAATCCGCTTTAAATCGCTCAAAAAGGGTGCGAAGGCGAATTTAAGACGGAGTTTCCGCTTAAAAAATCTACAGGGCGCGTACGATTACCCAAACGGATCGAGATGGGCAGCGCTCCGCGGATTGTGCTGGAACCATCCTCCCCGGCTTACTTGTGTACCTTGCAAAGGGCCGAGCCTTCAAATGCAGGAAGTATGCAGTCCGGACGCATTCGTCGCTGCTTGATAATGATTCTCGCTACGGAATCTGTATGCTATACTAATGTTCATAGCAAAGAGATTCGGATGCTTGTACGGAGAGGAATCGGACGAAATGAAGCGGATTTTATTCATAGAAGACGAGCAGCATCTTTCGCGGTTCGTCGAAATGGAGCTGCGCCGCGAAGGAAACGAAGTGGTTTTGGCTTATGACGGGTTAACGGGGCTTCATCTAGCGCTTGGCGAGGAATGGGACTTTATTTTGCTGGATCTGATGCTCCCGAAGCTGGACGGACTGGAGATATGCCGGAAAATTCGCGCGCTCAAGAAAACGCCCGTTATTATGCTGACGGCCAGAGACAGCATTACGGACCGCGTAGCGGGGTTGGATTGCGGAGCTGACGATTATATGCCCAAGCCGTTTGCCATCGAAGAGCTGAAAGCCCGGATGAGAGTGATTTCAAGAAGACAGGAGGACAGTCATGAATCCTCGCAAGCGCTCCTTACATTTCGGGATTTGTCCGTCAACGTCGATTTGCGGATCGCCAAGCGGGGGGAAGTTGAAATCGGGTTAACCAAGCGAGAGTTCGATTTGCTGGTCGCACTGATGGAAAACGCCAATCGCGCAATGAGCAGGGAGGCGCTTCTCAATAAAGTATGGGGCTTCGAAGCGGTGGTGGATACGAATGTCGTTGACGTGTACATCCGATATTTGCGCAATAAAATCAACGACCCGGAACAGCCCAGCTACATTCAAACGTTGCGCGGCATCGGCTACGCGATGAAGCCATGAACCTTCCGTCCTTGAAGCGAACGCTGTCGCGCATGCCGTTCAAGTGGATGTTGACCTTATGGTCGGCGTTTCTCATTTTCGTGCTGTTCGTTGCCTACAATACCGTTCAGTACGTGTATGTCGAGAAATGGATGATGGCCCAGGAGAAGAAGCAGGCGCGGCAAAACATGAACGAGGTTCTAAATGGGCTGCTGGAAAGGGAAGCCGGCTTCGCCGAAGACGAGCTGCTGCGCAATCGGAGCTATCTGGACAAGAAGAACCAGAGCGATCAAATGATTCGGATCATCGACCAGCATGGCGACAAGGTGATCGCGGTATCCGACGGGATCCCGGAAGAGTGGATCGCTCCCGAGGTCAAGTCGGAGACCGAAATCGTCGTTACCGACCATGCCGGACACTCCTTGCTCGTAATCAGGAGTCCGATTACGATTCATTCGTTTCATGGAACGGTCGAGATCGTGAGAAACATAGATCAGTTCCAAAGGCTGACGGAAGCGATTTTGCGGGTGTTCCTGTTTTCCGGCCTGGGGGCCGTCGTGCTGAGCGGTCTGGGAGGCGGCTTGCTGGCCCGGCAATTGCTGAAGCCGCTTCAGCTGATGGCCCAGACGATGAGGGACGTCGAACGCAAAGGGGTTCAGGAACGGATCGCCGTTCCTGACAAAGAGGACGAGATGACTGCGCTGATGAAAATTTTTAACGAGATGATGGATCAAGTCGAGCGCTCTTTTTCCCAGCAAAGCCAGTTCGTCGAGGACGCCTCGCATGAGCTGCGCACGCCGATTGCCATTATGGACGGTCATTTGTCCTTGCTGCTGAGCTGGGGCAAGCATGATCCCGAAACTTTGGAGGAGTCTTTGAACATTTCCTATCACGAGCTCACCCGGATTAAAGCGCTCGTGCAGGATCTGCTTACGCTCACCAGAACGGAGAAGGACGGGCTTGCAGCCGATGAAGTCACGGTGCGGGCGGATCGGACGATTCTCAACATTGTCGGACAATGGGAGCAGCTGCATCCGCAGTATACGTTCGAAACGAAGCTGACGGGCTTCGCGGATCGGGAGGTCGTCGTTGCGGAGAGACATCTGGAGCAAATGATGACGATTCTGCTGGACAATGCGGTGAAATATTCGGAAGTCGGCTCCCCTGTCCGGGTTACGGGCTCCGTACGCGACGAAACGGCGGTGTTCGAGATTGCGGACAACGGAGTAGGCATTCCCGAGAAAGACCTGCCGTTCGTGACGGACCGTTTCTACCGGGTGGACAAGGCGCGAAGCCGAAAGCAGGGGGGAACGGGGCTCGGCCTGGCGATCGCCAAGCGGCTGGTCGAACGCTACAACGGCCATATGACGATCCGAAGCCAGGAGTTCGAAGGAACGACCGTAACGGTCTCGTTCGCATGCCGTGCTTATGAGGATTCGTCGGGAGGTGAGATCGAATGAAACAAAGGGTTAAACGCGGATTTCTGCTGGCGGCCGTATCTACCCTGCTCGTAACCGTGTGCTTGTCCTGCGCGGGCAAGAGGCAGGAGGAACTCGCGGGCAACCGGAAGATCGTCAATGTCTTCACGGCGAGGCATTATCAGGTGGATTCCGCGATATATCAGGAATTCACGCGGCGGACAGGCATTCAAATCCATGAGGTCAAGGGAACGGCGGAGGAGCTTATAGAGCGTATGGAACGGGAGGGGGAACGCTCGTCCGCGGATCTGTTTGTCTCCGTCGATGGCGGAATCCTTCATATGGCGAAGGAAAGCGGAGTGCTGCAACCGATAGAGTCCGAAGCCGTGAAACGGAATGTGCCTGCGGAGTGGCGCGACCCGGACGGCTATTGGACGGGAATTTCCACCCGCTCCAGGGTGCTTGTGTATGCCAAAGATCGCGTAAACCCGGAGGACCTGTCGTCCTACGAAGCTTTGACAGGCGAGCGCTGGAGAGGGAAGGTGCTGGTTCGGTCGTCATCGAGTCTGTACAACCGGTCTCTGCTGGCCTCATTTATCGGTCTGCATGGAGAGCGGGAGGCCGCCAAGTGGGCGGAAGGGATCGTCCGGAATTTTGCCCGCGCTCCGGAAGGGGGAGACAAAGATCAGGTCATGGCAATCGCGGCGAAGGTTGGGGATGTGGCTATCATGAATACGTACTACATCGGCCAAATGCTGAACTCTAACGACCTGACGGAACTGGAAGCAGCGAAGAAGCTGGGAATTGTTTTTCCGAATCAGCAAACGACGGGAACCCATGTGAACATTAGCGGAATCGGCTTGTCCAAGCATGCTCCCAATAAAGAGAACGCGCTGAAGCTGATCGAATTTCTGACGGGCGCGGAAGGGCAAACAATGCTTGCGATGATGAGCTACGAGTTCCCGGTAAACGCAGAAGCCGATATGCCCGAATGGTTGAGGAGCTGGCAGGGCTTCAAGCGGCAGCCGGTGGATATCGCGGGTCTCGGCCAGTTTTATGAGCAGGCGAAGGAAATTTTCCAGAGAGCCGGTTGGGAATAAGGGAGCGGATCGTTGCATTTGCGAACAAAGATTTTCTTTCACAGTATTTTCTCATTTTCGGTTGCTAAAATGAGAAATAGGCAGATCGACTAATAATGATATTCATTATCAAAGCCTAAGGGCGTTTTATTTTGATGAATTAATGAGAATGAATATCGTTGTCGCTTATGGCTAACAAGAGGAGGAAAAGAAAGATGTTCAGCAAACGCAATTCGATTTTACTCGTTGCTTTTCTTATGGTCGCAACGCTTCTGGCGGGATGCGGCGCCAACAATTCGAAACCGGGCAATTCCGGCGAAGCTTCCCCTAGTCCGACACAAACGCAAACGCAGACGGAGACGCCGGCCAATACAGCCAGTCCGGAGCCGTCCCAAACGGGCGGCGAAGTTAATATTTATACAGCTCGCCACTATGATGTGGATCAGGAATTATACGATAGGTTTACGAAGCAAACGGGCATTACAGTCAACGTGGTAGAAGGCAAAGCTCCGGAATTGATCGAGCGCATCAAGCGCGAAGGCTCGAGCACGCCTGCCGACCTGTTCATTACGGTAGACGGCGGCATTCTGAACTCGGCCAAGGCGGAGGACGTTCTGCAGCCGATCGTATCCGGCGTTGTCGACGAACAAGTGCCTGCCGAGCTGCGCGATAAGGAAAGTCAATGGATTGGCTTATCCACGCGCGCACGCGTTATCGTATACGCCAAGGATCGTGTCGATCCGGCTCAACTGTCCACTTACGAAGATCTTGCCGAGGATAAATGGAAGGGCAAGGTTCTTGTAAGATCGGCGACAAACCTGTACAACCAGTCGATGCTGGCTTCCTTTATCGCGATCATGGGCGAGAAAGAAGCGGAAGCCTGGGCGGCCGGCATTGCGGCGAACCTGGCGCGGGAACCGGAGGGCGGCGACCGAGATCAGGCGAAGGCGATCGTTGCCGGCGTTGGCGATGTCGGGATTATGAACACTTATTACGTTGGACAGCTGGCAGCTTCCCAGGATGCCGAAGAAGTGAAGGTTGCAGAGCAAATCGGGGTGTTCTTCCCGAATCAGCAGACGACGGGAACCCACATCAACATCAGCGGCGCGGGACTTATCAAGCATAGCAAAAATAAAGACAACGCCGTCAAGCTGTTGGAGTTTCTGACCGGCGCGGAAGCGCAATCGAAAATTTCGCAGGCCAATTTCGAGTTCCCGGTAAACGGCCAGGCGGAGCTTCCGGAACTGTTGAAGAGCTGGGGAGAGTTCAAGATCCAGAACGTCGATTTTGCCAAATACGGCGAGCTGAATCCGAAAGCCGTGGAAATCGCCAATAAAGTCGGCTGGAAATAAGGGATGAAGATAACGCTGCTTCCGAGATCGGCAGGGAGGCACGTCAACGGATGGACGATGACTAGCGTGATCGGGGCGGCAGTCGTACTGCTGCCCATCCTTTACGTGCTGGCTTGCTTGTTCCGGCCGCCCAACGACAATTGGAGCAAGGTCAAGCAATTTTTGCTTACCGATTATGTTTTGGGTTCGGCCAAGCTGGTGTTTTTTACCGGCTTTTTTGCCGCTTTTATCGGAGTTGCGCTGGCTTGGCTTATTGCGGGATATACGTTTCCGCTTAGAAACTTCTTCAAGTGGGCGCTTGTGCTGCCGCTCGCCGTTCCGCCCTATATAGCGGCCTATACCTACAGCTCGATGACCGGTTACACGGGCATTATTCAAGCGACGCTGCGCAATCGCTTCGATGTCGCGCTGCCGCCGGGAACGATCGAGGTCATGTCGGATCGCGGAGCCATTTTCATATTGACGCTGTTTCTGTTCCCGTATATTTTCATGATGACCCGGGTTTTCCTGGAGCGCCAGAGCGCTTCATTTATTGAAAACGCGAGGCTGCTAGGGCACAAGCCGATTTCCGTTTTTTTCAGGGTCGTGCTCCCGCTGTCCAGACCTGCCGTTATGGCGGGCGTCATGTTGGTCGTCTTCGAGGTGCTCAGCGATTACGGGGTAGCCAATTATTTCGGCGTTCAGACGGTGTCGACGGCTATTTTTCAAACCTGGTTCGGGATGTACGATGTAGATTCGGCCATGAAAATGGCGGCTTGGCTTATGATCGGCGTCATTGGTCTCTTCATGATCGAACGCTGGCTGCGGCGAAGCAAGCGTTACGCGAGCACGACAAGCCGAAGTCATCCCCTTAGACCGCAACGATTGAAAGGGTTGGCAGCCTGGGGGGCCGCTGCGTTTTGTACGGTTATTTTTTTGTTGGCCTTCGCGATCCCGATCGCTCAATTGGCGGCATGGTCGATTCAGTATGGCGGTAAAATATGGCGTTCCGACTTCGCCGATCTGATCGCGAACACGATCAAGGGAGCCGGGATCGGAACGGCAATCATTCTGCTGATCGCGATTGTCTCCTCCCGGGCGGCGAGAATGTTCGATTCTCCCTTCATGCAGGCTCTATCTCGTATGATGTCGGCGGGATACTCCGTTCCCGGCGCCATCGTGGCCATTGGCGTATTGGCCATTTTTATCGAGCTGGATGGACGGCTTGCTCCGCTCTACAGAGCGATGGGCAAAGACGACGGGGCGCTCGTGCTCAGCTTGTCGCTGGCCATGCTCTTGACCGGTTATGTCATTCGCTTCATGGCAACGGGATACGGCGCCTTGGAAGCAGGGTACGAGAAAATGCCGAGGGTCTATTCGGAGGCTTCGCGGACGCTCGGCAGAAGCAGTCTGTTCACGTTCCTTCGGGTGGAGCTTCCGCTGATCAAAGGATCGCTGCTTAGCGGTTTCGTGCTGACCTTCGTGGAGATCATCAAGGAGCTGCCGCTTACGCTGCTGCTCAGGCCGTTCAATTACGACACGTTATCGACCCGCGCCTATCAATATGCTACGGACGAACGCGTATTCGACGCAGCTCTGCCGTCGTTGCTGCTCGTGATGATCGGACTGGTGTCCGTACTGATCCTGTTAAGACCGGAAAGGAGATGACCCTATGGCTTATGTTGCGGTTGAACAGATTACGTTCCGCTTTTCCGGCAGGCAGCCGGCAGTGATCGACAAGCTGTCGTTCACCGTGACCCGCGGCGAAATCGTAGGCGTTCTGGGAGCCAGCGGCAGCGGGAAGAGTACGCTTCTCAGGCTGATTGCGGGGCTTGAAATGCCGGAAAGCGGCAGTATTTCCGTCGACGGCCGCTTGCTGACGAACGAGCGCGTCTTTCTTGAGCCCGAACAACGCGGCGTCGGCATGGTGTTTCAAGACTATGCCTTGTTCCCGAATATGACCGTCGCCGATAATATCGTCTTCGGGCTGCACAAGCTCAAGAGATCGATGCGTCTCCTGCGGTTGGAACAGATGATGGAGCTTGTGCAGATGAAGGAATACGCGAAGCGTTATCCGCACGAGCTTAGCGGAGGACAGCAGCAGCGGGTCGCATTGGCCAGAGCGCTTGCCCCGCAGCCTTCCGTACTTCTGATGGATGAGCCTTTCAGCAGCCTGGACGCCCATTTGAAGGCTTCTATTCGCAGCGAGCTCAGGCAAATTCTGCAGAAGGCGAACATCACCTGTCTGCTCGTCTCTCACGATCAGGCGGATATCGAGGCGATATGCGATCGCGTACTGAGAATTCAGGAATACGGGCGGGAGAACGAATTCGAAGAAATTGCGGTTGGCTAACGGAAACCGCTCAGGGGTTCAAGCGGAAACCGGATTTCTCTTGCAGAGGATCCGGTTTTTTATATATTTGTTTGTTCACAGATAAGAAATCATGGTATTGTACAATGTGCGGTTCGATGCCTTGGCTTACACTGAAGAAAACGCAACAAGACGAGGTGATCTTATGAGAAACGTCATCATGATTTCAACGGACCAGCAGCAGGCGAACGCCATAGGATGCGTCGATCCGAGCTATTTCACGCCGAATCTGGATCGACTGCTCGAACGATCGGTGCGATTCACGGGAGCGATCAGCACTTCGGCGCAGTGCACGCCGTCGCGGGCGACCTGGATGACCGGGAAGTTTCCGCATCAGGTGGGCGTCTATCAGATCGGACATGTGCTGGATCCGCACGATTGGAGCATCGCCAAGGAGTTCAATCAGGCGGGCTACGAAACGGTTTATTTCGGCAAGTGGCATCTCGGCTTGTCCCCGGCGGATCATGAATTTCGGATTACCGACTACCGGACGGACGGAACGGAGCAGGAGGGGGCGAATCCCGATCCTCGGTTCCACAGCCATAAAGACGCCCGTTCGACCGCCCAGACGCTGAACTACTTGGAGGATTACGACGGCTCCAAGCCCTTCTTCCTGAAGCTGAACTGGTACATGCCTCATCCGAATGCCCCGGTCGATCACCCCTTCGAGCTGATCGAACGCTACGCGGATCGATTCCCGCAGGAGGAGATGCCGATTCCGGAGAGCTTCTATAAAGACGATTTATCCGGCAAGCCGCCTTTTCAACGAGAGCGCTCGCAGAAGGGGGAATCCGATCTTACCGAAGAGCTCGTGCGTCGCGACGCCCAGCGTTATAGAGCCATGCTGATGCTGATGGACGCTTATTTGGGGCGCATTATGGATAAGCTGGAAGCCAAGAACCTGCTTTCTAATACGGCGATCCTCTTCACGAGCGACCATGGCGATATGCAGGGAGCGCATCGTTTGCGCTTAAAGGGGGTTCTCCCGTACAAAGAGCTTTATAACGTGCCTCTCCTCCTCAAGCTTCCCGGAGCCGAACCGAAACGTAACGTCATCCCCGATCTCGTCTCTACCGCGGCGATCGCGGGGACGCTGCTGGACGCGGCAGGAATCGCGGTGCCCGAAGCTTGCGAGGGAGGCTCGCTGCTGGAGCTTCTTGATCGATCGGAGCCGCCGAAGGACGAACGGGTTTTCTTCGAGCATTACAAAGCTTATTGGGGCCGTCATCCGATGATCGGCATCCAGACGCGGGAATGGAAGTACGTGTATTATTTGGAGGACGATCTCGAGGAGATGTACGATCTGCAAGCGGATCCCGACGAAATCCGCAACGTAGCCGGCCGACCGGAGTTCGACGAGGAGAGGCTGCGTCTGCGGCAGACAGTGGAAGCGTGGTGGGCCGATACCGGAGGGTTCTCGCGACGGGCGATCGAAGATCCGAAGAGCGAGTGGATTGCCCGCACGAAATAGGCGCTGCCCCGTAAACGGAGCCATCCGGGAGCGGGGCAGATTTTTCGTTAGGATAGGAAGGAGGGGTATCCCGTGTATCATGTGTTGGTGGCCGAGGACGAGCATTGGGTCCGCAGCGGCATCGTGGAAATGATCGACCGCATCGGCGGAGGCTTCAAGGTAGTCGGCGAGGCCGATAACGGCGCCGAAGCCTGGAACCTGATTCAGGAGCTGTGTCCGACCGTTTTGATTACCGATATCATGATGCCCAAGCTGGATGGGCTTTCCTTGCTTAAACAAATCGACGAGATCAAATTTCCGATCATCAGCATCATCATCAGCGGCTACGACAATTTCGGCTACGCTCAGCAGGGTATTCGATACGGAGTGTCCGAGTACGTGCTTAAGCCGATCCGGCAGGAGACGCTGAAGGAAGCCTTGGAACGCTCGATCTATCGGCTGGAGATGCTGTCCCCGGTTCACGAGCAATTGATGGCCGTTCAGTCCTTCGTTAATCATCTTCAAGACATGGACGTGGACCAGATCCATTCGGAACTGTCGGCCCTGATGAAATCGATCGCCGGCAATCGGAAAAGCCATCCCAGCTCCAAGCTGGGACTGCTTCGTATCCTGGCCGGCAAGCTGGACGTTCTGCTGGAGTACTTCTATCCGAGCTACGAGAAGATCGCCTCGGCGGACGGAAGCGAGGAGGAACTAAAGCAGCGGATCCAGAAGCTGACGGAGCAATGGTGCCGCCTCGGACGGACGGCCAACGAGAACAAATCCGTGCGGCTCGTCATGAAGAAAGCATGCGATTACGCGGAGAAGCATTACATGCAGGAAATCAGCCTGTCCCAGATCGCGGATTACGTCGGGCTTAGCGTTTCTCATTTCAGCGCGCTGTTCAAGCAAAGCACGGACGATTCCTTCGTCAATTATTTAAACCAGATTCGCATCGACAAGGCGAAGAAGCTGCTGCTGGAGCCCGATTTGAAAATTTATCAGGTGGCCGAGATCGTCGGGTTTTCCTCGGTGCCCTATTTCAACCGGGTATTCAAGAACATAACCGGATGGTCTCCGAACGAGTACCGCAAAGGAATGGGGCTATGAGAAAGTACTGGATGAAATTTTCTATTAAAGTGAGCATGGTCGTGTTGTTCATGACGATCAGTCTCGCCTCGGTCGTTCTCATGGGCATGCTTTCCCATTACAACTACAGCAGCGCCGTCAAGCAGGATTTCCATACGGTAACGGAGGAAGCGACGAAGCGTTTAAACCACCATATGGAGTTTTACTTCGGCCAGCTGTCCAAGGCGACGAGAACCTTTACGAATACGCAGCTTTTTCAGCGCTGGTACGAGGGCGACCCGCTGACCAATTTCGAGCAGGACGAAATCCAATCCCAGCTCAGCCGTTATGTAGCCCTGAATTATGCGGAAATTACAGGAATGTTTTTGAAATCGGCGGACAGAAGAGTGCTGGCGATGAGAAGTTCTTATTTTACCTCGATCGAGGCGCAGGACGAGCCTTGGTTCGAGGTCTCTTTTTCCCGCGAACGCATCCTCATTCCGACGCACGAAATTACGTATCCGCAAATTCTCGGCATGTCAGTCATTACGATTATCAATCCGGTATACAGCACCGGCACGCTGGAACCGATCGGGTCGATTATCATCGACTTTAATCTGAGCGAGATCGAGGCGATTTTCGAACGGTCGAAGCTGGGACAGACGGGACATTTTTTAATGGTGTCCGAAAACGATACGATCGTGTATCACCCGACGAAGGAGTGGCGAGGTCTCAAGCTTGCGGAGACCCCTCTGAGCGTGCTCCGAATGCCGGCGGATGGCGGGGTCAGCCGACAATCGCTGGGCGGCACGAGCATGCTGGTCTCGACCAGCAGCCTGAATCTGTCGGGCTGGAGAATCGTCTCCATCGTTCCGTTCGACGAGATGGCCAGCGGGCTATACGCTGCGAGGAACGTTACGGTCGTCTCTTTCGTGCTGATCGCCGCGATGATCGTTTTTCTCGTGCCGTTGGCGTCCGGTTTGTTCATTCGTCCGGTACTGCACCTGAAGCGCAAGATGGACAAGGTGTTTCAGGGAAATTACCATACCCGGGCCGAATTCCATTCGGGCAACAATGAATTCATGAAGCTGAATTACAGCTTCAACAAGATGGTCGAGCAACTGGACGAGCAGCTAAGCACAATTTCGGATTTGAAGCTGGAGGAGCTTCAAGGACGCTTACGCCAAAGGGAGGCGTATATTCAGGCGCTGCAAAACCAGATCAATCCCCATCTGCTGTACAATTCGCTGGACGTCATCAAGAGCATCGCCCTCCTCAACAACGACGAGCTGGTCGTGAGCATGGCCGGCAATCTGGCGGACGTATACCGCTATACGGCCAAAATTTCGGATAAAGAGGTCACGCTGAAAGAAGAACTGGCCGTTCTTGAAAAGTACCTTGAAATTACGCATATTCGTTTTCCCAAGAAGTTTCAAAGCCGCATCGCGGTCGATCCCCGGTTCCATCCTTGCCTGCTGATCAAGCTGACGCTGCAGCCGATCGTCGAGAACGCGGTAAAGTACGCCGTCGAACCCAGAGGCGGGCATGCGGCCATTATCGTAAGCGCCTATAGCGAAGGAAACGATTTGATCATCGAGATCGCGGATAACGGCGGCGGCATCGCCGAGACGGAGCATTCGGAAATTATCCGGCGACTGGAGAAGATCGTT
>NZ_JBEPYQ010000013.1:16732-95619 GCF_041641335.1 Cohnella sp.
ACGACTACGTTCAGTCGGACTCCCTCGGAATCGCCAACGTGCATGCCCGGCTGCTGTTGAAATACGGGGAAGGCTACGGCTTGCAGCTCTCTTCGTTCCATGAGCGGGGAACCGTTGTCGTTGTTCGGATCCCGATCCGCTTCAGCGAAGAAACGTCCCCTGCAGGATAACAAATCAGAGAATTGTGTAAAGCGCTTTCAACAGAAATTGATATGATTAAGGGCGTATCCACATACACGAAAGGGGTTTGCCGATGAAAAAGATGTTTTCGACCGGTTGCGTTCTCCTGCTGCTGGCAAGTGTCGTTCTGGGCTGCGCCAGCTCAAGCAAAGGGGCGGGAGAAGCGACTGCAGGGGGGACGGGCACGGCCCAGACAGGCGGTGCGGGAGGAGGCGCCGACGGCCTGAGCGAAAAGCTGGACATTACCTGGATGGTGCGCGCCTTCCAGGGCGGGGGCTGGTCCGAGGATCATCCAATGATTCAGGCGCTTAACGAGAAATTCAACGTCAATCTGAAAATCCAATGGGTGCCCGCGGCCAATTACCAGGAGAAGCTGAACGTCATGGCGGCCTCGAACGATTTCCCGGATGCGTTCTATGTGCTCTACAACGAATACAACAAATGGAAAAAGCAAGGGCTGTTCATGGATATTCTGCCGGTGCTGGAACAATACCCGAATCTGGCCGCGATTCCGCAGGAGGCGTTGCGGAAGTTGAATCCCCAGGACCGCATGTTCGGACTGCCGTTCTACCTGACGGAAGCGAGAGACAGCTTATCCATTCGCGAAGATTGGCTGAAGAAGCTCGATCTGGAGATGCCGACGAACCTGGACGAGCTGTTTGTCGTGGCCAAAGCGTTCGCCACTCAGGATCCGGATGGAAACAAACAGCACGATACGACGGGAATCTCCTTCTATATCGATTCGGCGACGAACCGAATCATGGAAGCCGAACACATTATGGCAGGCTTCGGGCTGGCCAACCTATGGTTCGAGCAGGACGGCAAGCTGATGCCTTACCAGACGCAGACGGAAGAGTGGAAGAGCTTCCTGGCCTACATGAACAAAGCGTATGTCGAGGGCGTACTGGATAAGGACTTTGCCGTTAACAAGATCAGAGCCGTGCTCGAGAAGTTCGAAGGCAATAAGATCGGGATTTCGTATTTGAATCCGAACCAATGGAACGAGAGTATTGACAAGGTTACGCGTCTTGACCCGAATGCCGTCGTCACGCCGATCGAGCCGCCCGCAGGTCCGACGGGCTTAACAGGCACGTGGACGCTGCCGATGCTGGATAAATTCGCGATCAATGGCCATATCGACGACAAGAAGCAGCAGCGGATTCTGATGATTCTCGACTACTTCCTGTCTCCGGAAGGCTCGGATTTCATCAAACACGGCATCGAAGGCGTGCACTACAATAAAGTTTCCGAAGACCGGTACGAGAAGCTAGAAGCGGCGGACAAGGACCGTCAAAACCTGCTCAACAACTGGGTGTATCGCCCGTTCGATCCCGGCATTCAGATGTACAAGTGGGAGGATACGGCGAAACACGAAATGATTCGGGGCATGTTCGCGACCAATGAAAAGCACAAGTGGAATAACCCGGCTGCCGGACTGGAATCCGATACGATGAACAAGAGCGGCGCCAATCTGGATATGAAATTCATGGAAGCGGCCACGAAGATCATCATGGGACAGCTTCCGGTCGACGCGATCGAGCAAGCGTCGGCGGATTGGCTTGCGGGCGGAGGCAACAAAATCATCGAAGAAATCAACGCATCCTATAACGGCTAGTCTTGATTAACGGCCCCCTTCAGGAAATCACCGGGACTCCATGTGATTCCTGTCGGGGGATTTATTTCTTTACGGAAAAGGAATGAACGTACATGCAGAAGCCTAACGTACTATGGATTTCGTTGGAGGACACGAGCCCAAGGTTCGGGTGCTACGGGGACGAGCTGGCGAGAACTCCGAATATCGATGCGTTCGCCGAACAAGGCAGGCTATACCGCAACGCGTTCGCCGTAGCGGGAGTATGCTCGCCCAGTCGCTCCGCCGTCATCACGGGGATGTACCCGACTTCGATCGGCGCGCATCATATGCGAACGGAGCATGTCAACCCGTTCACGCCGGAGCTGCCGACGCCCTACGCCGTCGTGCCGCCTCCTTATGTGAAAGCGTTCACGGAATATTTGCGAGCGGAGGGCTATTACTGCACGAATAACTTCAAAACCGACTATCAATTTCCTTCCCCCCTTACGGCTTGGGACGAAGACGGCAGGCACGCTCATTGGCGGCACCGCGAGCCGGGGCAGCCGTTCTTCGCCGTCTTTAATCATATGCTGACGCACGAAAGCGCGATGTGGGGCAATCTGATGCGCAAATACGCGGGAGAGGATTCGTCGTCCGACGTCGAGGCGAAAACCGATCCGAACGACGTGAAGCTGCCGCCGTATCTTCCGGATACGCCGGAGTCCCGCGCATCCTTGGCCAAGTATTACGACCTGATCGAAGAGGCGGACGCTTTCGTCGGCAAGCTGCTGGCCGAGGTGGAGGAGGACGGGTTGGCGGAGAATACGATCGTGTTTTTGTGGAGCGATCACGGCGAAGGCTTGCCCCGCGCCAAGCGCTGGCCGTACGACGCCGGAATTCGCGTTCCGCTGATCGTCCGGGCGCCGGGTCTCGTCGAGCCGGGGCGGACTAGCGACGAGCTGGTCAGTCTGATCGATCTGGCTCCTACCGTACTGACGCTGACCGGTACGTCGCTTCCTTGCCATCTTCAAGGCCGGCCGTTTCTGGGCGGCGAGGCGAAGCCTCGGGAGCTGGTGTTCGCCACTCGAGACCGGTACGACGAAGCCTACGACATGGTCAGAGCCGTTCGCGACCGGCGCTTCAAGTATATTCGCAATTATTATCCCGGCTCCCCTTATCTGCAATGGGTCAAATTCAGCCACAACCATCCGATGTTTCGGGAGCTATGGCGATTGGAGCTGGAGGGGCGGCTTGAGGAGGAGCAGAGGCTCTTGATGCGGGGGCGACCGCCCGAAGAACTGTACGATTGCGAGCGCGATCCGTTCGAGACGAACAATTTGGCGTCCGATCCCGATTGCCGCGAACCGTTGGAACGGCTGCGCGGGGCGCTGGACGCCTGGAGGAACGAGTATGACGTCTGGGGCGACGTACCGGAAGCGGAAATGGTCGAGCGCATGTGGCCGGGAGGAAAGCAGCCCCGGACGGCCGCGCCGCTTTTCGTGCCCCTTGGCCGCTCAAGCTTGGGCATCGAGCCGCAGTCGGAGGGCGTATTCGCGGAGCCGACCGCAATCATGCTGCATTCGGCGACGCAGGGCGCGTCCATCGCCTATAAGACGGACGGAGGAGACGAGCCGCGCTGGAAGCTGTATACTTCCCCTATCGTTCTGGCTCCGGGACGGCTGGTTATTCGCGCCAAGGCGGTTCGCATCGGATACCGGGACAGCGAAGAAACGTCCGGCGTCTTCGAGGTCAGGATTACAAATCAGACGATCGGATAACGACACTCCTGCGCTTCCCCGGTAAGATGAATGGCGAGATTAATCCATTGTACAGGGGGAGCGACGATGCGGCAGGAAGCAGGATTAAACGTTTCGCGGGTCGGCGGACGCAGGGGCGAAGCGTGGAAGGAATGGAGAAGAGGTTTTCCGCTCTACCTCATGATTCTTCCGGGTTTGTTGTTTTTCCTTATTTTTCGCTACATTCCCATGGGGGGAATCCTTATCGCGTTTCAGGATTTCAATCCGTTCGGCGGATTCTTCAAGAGCGAATGGGTAGGATTCGCGCATTTCGCGCGGTTGTTCGGGGAGCCGGATTTCTGGTCGCTGCTGCGCAACACGATGGTATTAAGCGCCTTGAATCTGTTTTTATTTTTCCCGGCCCCGATCTTAATCGCCGTGGTGCTGAACGAAGTGAGGCGGCAGTGGTTTCGCAAAGTCGTTCAGACGGTCATCTACATGCCGCACTTTCTGTCCTGGGTCGTCGTCGTCGGGATTACGGTCATCCTCTTCTCGACGCAGGAAGGCGCGGTAAACAAAGCTTTGGTCAATTCGGGGATGTCGCCCCTGGAGGTGATGACCGATCCGGACTTTTTCCGGTGGACGTACTTGATCCAGAACATCTGGAAGGAGGCGGGCTGGAACGCCATCATCTTCCTGGCGGCGCTGGCTTCGATCAATCCGACCTTGTACGAGGCCGCAGTCGTCGACGGAGCCAACCGTTGGAGGCAAATCTGGCATGTCACCTTGCCCGCGCTGCGTTCTGTCATTATTATTCTCTTCATCCTCAGACTCGGGCACGTCATGGATATCGGTTTCGAGCATATCTATCTCATGCAAAACTCGCTCAACTTATCCGTGTCGGATGTCTTCGATACGTACGTGTATCGGACAGGCGTGCTGCAAGGCGAATTCAGCTACACGACGGCCGTCGGGCTGTTCAAATCCTGCGTCGGACTGGTATTGATCATCCTTGCGAACAAGCTGTCCAAGAAATTCGGCGAAGAGGGGGTTTACTGACATGCGAACGAAATACGATCTGCGCGGGAAGGATCCCCTATTTACCGGAATCGTTTACTTGATTTTGATCGCCGCTTTGGTCTGCCTGCTCTTTCCGTTCCTCTATGTCGTCTCCAGCTCGTTCGCAACGGAGCACGAGATTCTGAATCGCGGCTTCTTCCTTTTGCCGAAGGAATGGACCATCGAAGCGTACGGTTACTTGCTGAGCAACGCCAACTTTCTTGGCGCGTTTGAAAACTCCGTCGTCATTACGGTGTGCGGGACGGCGATCAACATCGTGCTGACCAGTCTGATGGCTTACGGCTTGTCCAAGACCTGGCTGAAAGGACGCCGCCTGCTGAATTTTCTGGTGCTGTTCACGATGATTTTCTCCGGCGGCATTATTCCGACGTATCTGGTCATTCGGGAGCTGGGGCTGATCAACAGCTATTGGGCGTTGTATCTGAACATGGCGATTGCCCCGTTTAATCTGATCGTGATGCGGAGCTTCTTTCAGAGCATTCCGAACGAGCTGGAGGAAGCCGCGCGCATCGACGGCTGCTCGGAGCTGAGGCTGTTCCTCAGAATCATCATTCCGCTGTCTATGCCGTCCATCGCGACGTTTACGCTTTTTTACGCGGTGTTTAACTGGAATACGTATTTTTACGCCATCTTGTTCATCAACGACTCGGCGGATTGGCCGCTCCAGGTGTACTTGCGGCAGATGCTCGTCGTATCGTCGTCAGGGATGGAGGCCGAATCCGGAGATTTCCGCTATACGCCGGCGGTCAAGATGGCGGCCGTCATCATTACCGCGCTGCCTCTGCTGGTCGTCTATCCGTTCTTGCAGAAGCATTTTAATAAAGGCATGATGCTAGGTTCGGTAAAAGGGTAAAGGGGGAAGGACGGATCTTGAGCAAACCGGATATTCTTGTCTTCCTGTCGGATCAGCACCACGCGAACTACGCCGGCTATATGGGGCATGGCCTTGTGCGGACGCCCCACCTGGACCGCCTTGCGGCCGACGGAACGGCGATGAACAACGCTTATACGGCCGCGCCGCAGTGCGTGCCTGCAAGAGCGTCGATGCTGACCGGGCGGCTGCCGGAGAAGACGGGGATCTATACGAACGACGGAGCCATTGGAAGCGCGCAGACGACTTTCCTGCACAGCCTTGCCGCCGAAGGCTACGAGACCGTGCTTTGCGGGAGGATGCACTTTCTGGGCGAAGATCAGCGTCACGGCTTCACCAAGCGGATTATGGGCGAGATGACGCCGCTGTTCTGGGGACGGTACGGAAAGGCCCGAAGCGACCTGGGCCCGTACGCGGGAACAATGGCGAATCGGAGCTTGAAAATCGTCGGGGGAGGCGACTCCCCCGTGCTGGCGTACGACCGGGCAGTCGTCCGGGCCGCGCTCGACTATTTGAGCCGGGATCACGAAAAGCCGCAATGCATCGTGGTGGGCACCTACGGCCCGCATCATACGTTCGTCGCGCCGCCGGACAGCTATTCCTACTATAAGAAGCGGGTGGATATCCCGGCGTCCTTCCGGGCGGACAGCGCCAACCCGATCCTCGCGCAGCTCCGACAGGACGGGCTCCACGAGGAGACGCTGCTGAAGGTGCGGGCCGCTTATTTCGGCATGATCGAGACGATCGACGGACAGCTCGGCCAAGTCCGGGAGGCTTGGGAAGGCTATTTGCGGCGGAGGGAACGCCAAGGGGCGTTCGTGTATTTGTCCGATCACGGCGAACAGGCAGGAGAGCACGGTCTGATCGGCAAGCGGACCTTCTACGAAGGCTCGGTAAAAATTCCGATGATCTTCGCCGGGGACGGCGTGACGGCCGGACGCACGCTGTCGCAGCCGGTCAGCATGCTTGACGTGGGGCCGACGCTTTGCGATCTGGCCGGGGCGGCCGCTCCCCCGCCAAGATGCGAAGGCCGAAGCTTGCGTCCCCAGTTGTCCGGCGGGGAAGAGGATCGCGAGCGGATGGTCGTAAGCGAAACGATATTCCGCTACGAGGGTCGTCTAATTCCGGCGCGCATGCTGCGGCAGGGGAGATGGAAGTACGTCGCCTACGCTTATCACGAAGAGCATAACCAGTTGTTCGACTTGCAGGCGGATCCGTCCGAGCTGCGGAATGTTCGTAGCGAGGAGCGTCCGGTCGAGCAAGCTTTTCTGGAGCATCTGCGAAGCACTTGGGATATCGAAGCGATTGTAGAAAAACAGGAAGAGCTGGCCGAGCATTACGCGCTGCTGGGCAGATGGGGAAGCGCGGTCGACGTGCCCGAGCCCGAACGATGGGCGGTGCCGCCGGAAGCGACAAAGCTTCCGGTTATCGAATAGTCAGACGAGGAGGAACGACCGAGATGAGAATATTGTTTTTGGATCTAGATTCTACGAACCCGACGCATCTGGGATGCTACGGGTATCACCGCAACACTTCGCCCAATATCGACCGAATCGCTTCCCAGGGGGTGCGGTTCGCCAACTACTATACCTCGGACGCGCCATGCGCCCCGTCCCGTACGGCGTTGATGAGCGGACAGTTCGGCATTCGCAACGGCCTGGTCGGGCACGGCGGCACGGCCGGGGACATGAAGCCGGAAGGCTCCGGGCGGCAACTGATGGGCCGGCTTTCGCGAGGGGATTCTCTGCCCTCCTATCTTCAATTGATGGCCGATATGAACACCGCGCTGATCAGTCCGTTCGCCCAGCGCCATTCGACCTTCAACTTCTATGCAGGCTTTAATGAAATCATGAACACCGGCCGTTACGGCAACGAGTCGGCCGAAGAGGTGACGCCGGTCGCGCTGGATTGGATTCGCCGCAAGGCCAAGGAGAACGATTGGTTCCTGTACGTCAATTATTGGGACCCCCATACGCCGCTCCGCGTCCCGGACGAATACGGCAATCCGTTCGAGAACGATCCGCTGCCGGGATGGTTCGACGAATCGGTCATCGAGCGCCACCGTCAGCAGGTGGGATCGCACTCGGCGCAAGAGCTGACGATCGACTTCGTGAATTCAACGTATACGAACGAGACCAGCCCGCAGTTCCCCAGACAGCTGGGCGAGATCAAGGATATGAAGGACTTGCGCACTCTGATCGACAATTACGATTGCGGCATCCGGTATATGGACGAACATCTCGGTCGGTTGTTCGCCGCGTTAGAAGAGGAGGGAGTGATGGACGATGTGGTCATTATCATCTCCGCGGACCATGGGGAGAACAACGGTCAGCTCGGCATTTACGCCGAGCATGCGACCGCCGATCACGGCACTTGCCGGCTGCCGATGATCGTTCGCTGGCCGGGGATGCGGCAGGGAGCGGTCGACGAAGGACTCCATTACCATCTCGATCTGCTGCCGACGTTGGCGGAAATGATGGGGCTGAAACCGATGGCGAGCTGGGACGGGGAAAGCTATGCCGCAGCGTTAAAAGAGGGAGCCGACTGCGGCCGCGAATATCTCGTCGTATCGCAATGCGCGCATGTCGTGCAGCGAAGCGTCCGGTTCGGAGACTGGATCTATATTCGAACGTATCATGACGGCTTCCATCTGTTCGACAAGGAAATGCTCTTCAATCTGGCGGAAGATCCGCATGAACAGCGCAACGTAGCGGAAGAACGCAGAGAGGTATGCCTGCAGGCGGTCTATTATTTGAATGAATGGCATGAAGAGAGGATGCTCCGTTCGGGGGACGACCGGGACCCGCTCTGGACGGTGATGAAGGAAGGCGGGCCGTTCCACGCGAGAGGATATTTAAAAAATTACTTACCGCGACTGCAGGCGACCGGTCGTTCGGAGCAGGCCGAGGCGCTGCGGCTGAAGCACCCCCGGGAATTGTCGGCGACGGAGACGGACTCTGCAGCGGAAGAAGCGCAGCGGAAGCTCCGCTCCAAAATGAATCATCTGAAAAGGTGATCTCAGCGCGAAAGGGGAGAGCAGTTTGAAAGCGATCGTCGTTTTGCTGGACACGCTGAACCGCCGCATGCTCCAAGCCTATAACCCCGATACCTTTGTAAAGGCGCCCAATCTGGCGAGGCTGGCGGAGAAATGCGTCGTTTTCGATCAGCATTGGGCCGGCTCCCTGCCCTGCATGCCTGCGCGCCGGGACATCCTGACCGGTCGTCCGGACTTTCTGGAGAGAGGCTGGGGCGGGCTGGAGCCGTTCGATGAGACGCTGCCGGAGAAGCTGAGGGAAGGACGGATATTCTCCCATATCGTGACCGATCACTATCACTACTTCGGGACGGGCGGAGAGAATTACTGCCAGGCGTTCGATTCGTGGGATTTGCACCGCGGACAAGAATCCGATCCTTGGATATCGCGCGTACGGCCGCAGAATCCAGCGGAAGAGATCTATGGCCAAACCCGGCCGCAATACGAGAAAAATCGGACCGTTTGGCGGGAGGAAGCCGACTATCCGGGTCCGAGGACGATGCAAGCGGCTTGCCGCTGGCTGGAGGACAATCGGGAGGCCGACCGGTTTTTTCTGATGGTGGAGGCCTTCGATCCGCACGAGCCGTTCGATACGCCGCAGACCTACCTGGACCTGTACGGGGACGATTACACCGGTCCCCGCTATACCTGGCCGAGGTACGGCCGCGCGACCGACTCGCCGGAGGCCGCCCTGCATCTTCAACGGCGCTATGCGGCGAAGGTGACGATGATCGATCGCTGGCTGGGCGAGCTGCTGGATAAAATGGACGAGCTCGGGATGTGGGACGATACGCTGGTCGTCTTGACGACGGACCACGGTTTTCTTCTTGGCGAGCACGGGATGACCGGCAAAAACGTCATGCACGTCTACAACGAGATCGCGCATTTGCCGCTTATGCTGCACGTGCCGGGCGTGCCTGCGGAAGGGAGACGAATAGGCGCGCTGACGCAAAATATGGACCTCATGCCTACCCTGCTGGATTATTTCGGACTGGACATTCCTTCCCGGGTAAGAGGACGGTCGCTTCTGCCCATCGCTCGGGGAGAAAAGAAACGCCTAAGAGACTATGCCTTGTTCGGCATGTTCGGAATGACGGTCAACCTGACGGACGGCCGATATACCTATTTGCGAGCCCCCGTTCGCGAAGACAATACGCCCTGCTATGCGTACACGGCCATGCCGACGAAATTCAAGGGCTATTACGGCAAAGAGGACCCCGCCGGCATAGAGACGGGAAGATTTCTGCCCTACACGGAGTATCCCGTCTTTCGATTCCCGGTCAGCCGCGAAGGGACGCCGTACTCGCTGCTCGAGCATGTTCGGGAATCCCGGTTATACGATATGGATACCGATTACGGGCAGCAAGCGCCGATTGCCGATGCGGGGCTTGAAGCGGGCTATGCCTGGAAGCTTGCGCAGGCGATGAAGGACTGTGAGGCGCCGGTCGAGCAATTCGAGCGATTGGGGCTGTCCCATAAGTAAAAAGAGTCGTACTCAATGGGTGATCGATAGAGAATGTTATCGTGCATGTATCTCCTTACGATGCTATACGATCCTGAAATGGGAACGGTAAACCCGTCACAAGGTGATTTCAGGACCGTATGAGGCGTCTCCAGGAGATACATGCACTTTTTCTTAATCGATCATCTTGTACGACCGTACTAGCCGAAGGCGATCAGAGACGCGTATCCCACATTCCGCAGAAGGCGTCGACGGGGCTCGAGCCTTTGAACTCGGAGCGGCCCATCAGCTTGTCGATCAAGGCGTTCAAGACGTTGTCGTTCGAGTTGTAGGCGTTGATGTAGGTTTTTACTCTGGGCACATCCAGCAGATGGTAAGGGTTTTCGACGGACATAAACAGGGTAGGCACGCTGCTCATGTAGACCGGAACGTTGGCGCCCATCGGCTGCTTCCATTCGATGCGGACGACGGTCTGGTTGCTCTTGGTCGTCATGTTGGCGAGATAGACGATCAGATCGTATTTTCCGACGACGTCGCTTTGCGGCGCAAGCATGCCTTCGAAGCCCGGCCTCGGCTCGAAACGGTCGACCTCGAAGCCTTCGGCCTTCAGCTTGTTCATGACCATTTCGGCCACGCCGGCCCTGACGGAATAGGCGTAGCCTTCCGCGGCTTCGATGTCATAGTAGAGCACTCGCTTGTACTTCTCGGGAGTGATCGGCAGCACGCCGGCTTCTTCTTTTACGAGCGTCACGGCTTTGTCCGCGCATTCCTTGGACCATTCCCGGTGCTCCTTGGCGCCGACGATCGTTTTCGCCTTCTCCAGGGAGGGGATCAGGGTTCCGTCCCGCTGCTTCCGATAAAGCTGCAGGGCGGCTTTCAGTCCAAGGATTCTGGTTAGCGCGTCATTCAGCCGCTCCTGCGTCACGATGCCGTTTTGCACGCCCTGTTTCATATATTCGTAATCCTCTTCCAGGCTGCGGGTGAACAGGAACATATCGCACCCGGCGG
Source organism: Cohnella sp. (assembly GCF_041641335.1). Lineage (NCBI taxonomy): Bacteria > Bacillati > Bacillota > Bacilli > Caryophanales > Paenibacillaceae > Cohnella > Cohnella sp. The sequence goes on from NZ_JBEPYQ010000013.1 coordinate 27,677, forward strand.
CGATCGCTTGCGGAACGGCCTGGCTGCGGGGCATCGGGATCATCATGCCGGCCATCGTGGAGGCATCGGTCACGACAAGTCCGTTAAAGCCAAGTTTTTCTCTCAGCAGCGTGGTCGTTAACTCGTAGGCTAGAGAAGCGGGAAGAATGTCTTCGTCCCGGATGTCCGGAACGAGCCGCTTGCTGTAGGCCGGCTGCAAAATATGGCCCACCATGACGGTCATCGCGCCGTTGCGGATGCAGTCCCGATACGCTCTGCCGTAAGTCCGGTCCCATTCCTCGACCCCGAGCGAGTTGACGGACGCGACGAGGTGCTGGTCGCGCTCGTCCACTCCGTCTCCGGGGAAATGCTTGATGGAGGCGGCGACGCCGTGCTCTTGAACGCCCTTTACGTACTGCACGCCCATCCGGCGCACGCGGTTGGGGTCGGAGCCGAAGGTGCGCGTATTCGTGATCGGATTGCGGAAGTTGTAATCGATGTCGATAATCGGGGCGAACGACCAGTTGGCGCCGACCGCGGAGCCTTCGCGCCCGCATACGACGCCGAGCTTGTACGCCATGTCGTCGTCGTCCGTGGCGGCAACCTGCATAACCGAGCCGATCGTCGTACCTTCCTCGACGATTCCCGATCCGCCCTTCTCCAGATTGGCCGCGATCAGCATCGGAATCCTGGAATAGGTTTGCAGCGTCGCGACCGATCGTATCGTCTCCTCCATCGGCATCGGCCGGCACATCAGTCCGCCTGCCTTGTACGTATCGGCCAGTCTCTTTAAATAGTCATGGTCGCTGGAGTAGCCGATCAGACAGAACAGTTGGCCGATTTTCTCCTCCTCCGTCATGCCGGCCAGCGTGTCGTTCACCCAAGCGATGTCCTCGTCCGAAAGGTAAAACGGCTTTGCCTTCAAATCTACCATTGCGCTCAACTCCTAGAAAAGTAATTGATGAATAACCGTCTTTGCATCCAACGAAGCCAGATCGGGCGCGGACAGATCGGCCTTGGGATGACGGGCGGCCGAGCCGACGGCCAACGATTTCATCTGCGCGGCGGCCGCCGCCTCGATTCCCGCATCGGCGTCCTCGACGACCAGGCAAGCGGAAGGCGGAATGCCCATGCGGCGCGCGGCCAGCAGAAAGACTTCCGGGTCCGGCTTGCTGTTGACGATGTCGTTGCCGTCGGCAATGGCGTCGAAGGCGTTCAGCAGGCCGATTTTATACAGGATCGCTTTGGCGTTTTTGCTGGAGGACCCGATCGCCGAGAGAATGCCCTGCGACTTCAGGGCGTACAGCCATGCCGGGACGCCGGGCAAAATGTGCGAGGGCGAAAGTTGCTCAAGAAGCTCGCGGTAATACCGGTTTTTCCGCTCCGCGAGCGCCGCCCTGTCCTCCATGGAATAAGTTCGGGAAGCTCCGCCCAAAATGATGTCCAGGCTTTCCATGCGGCTGACCCCTCGCAGCTTCTCATTCACGTCTCTATCGAACGGAATGCCTTCCTCCTCCGCCAAACGCAGCCAGGCTTGGTAATGGTATTCGTCCGTCGACACGATGACGCCGTCCAGATCGAAGATAACCGCTTTCATTTGCCGTCTCACATCCTTTCTTTTGGAATGGCAACTTTAATATAGTTGAAAATCCCGTAAAATGATTGGATGACACTTGGTTATTTGTACAAAGAACGCAGAGGAGGGATTAAGGATGCTGGCCCATCGCCCGGAGCAGTTGGAGTCCGTATTTCACCTGATACACGAAACGCTTCAGCTTCCGCTTTGTTTTCTCGACCCGCAGGGGGGAGTGAAGCTTACGATTCCGTATCGCCCGCTCGGCAGCTTTGCGTATCCGGAGACCGCTCAGCTATTGGAGCAGCTGCGATGGAACGAGGTCGGCGAAGCTTGTCCGGCCATTCGCGTGCTTGCCCATACCGAAACCTATATTCTCGTCAAGCTTGCGTATGAGGGCGGCTCGCTCGGCACCCTCGTTGCCGGTCCGATAATCCAGATCGAGCCGACCGCGGCGGCCGTCGACCGGTTTCTCGCGGAACGGCGCATACCGCGGGGGAGGCGGTACGAGGCCTTGCGCTATTACGCCCGGTTGCCGGTAAAGACGTACGAGAAAATCCGGCAAACCGCGCTGCTTCTGCACTATTTGGCCTATGGGGAAAGAATGGACGTCGAGACGCTTGCTCAAGGGAACGGAGGCGACGCTGCCGGCGATCCGGAGGCGACCGTCGGGCAGAGTCTGTCTGAAAATCGGCAGAAGGAGTTTTATCACCATTCGTTCGCCGTTCAGGCCGCGATATTCGATAGCGTCCGGGAAGGGGACGCGGAGAGGCTGACCAAGGCGCTGAACGCGTCCATGGACGGGGAGCGGGGAATTTTGTGCAAGGAAAATCCGTTAAGGAATCAGAAAAACTTCGCGATATGCGGAGCGGCGCTCGCGACGAGGTCGGCGATCGAAGGAGGGCTGGATTCGGAGGTGGCCTTTACGCTCAGCGACCGCTACATTCAGCAGTTTGAAAACGTCGCCGACATCAACCGGGTGGCAAGCCTGCATCACCGGATGCTTCTCGAGTTCACGGAGCTCGTCCATCAGGTTCGAAGCTCGAAGCTCTCTTACGCTGTCAAACAGTGCCGGGCGTATATCGCGGCCCGTCTGCTGCAGGAGATCGACTACGAGCTGCTGGCCCGGCGTCTGAACCTGAACAAGCACTATTTGTCCGAGCTTTTCAAGCGGGAAACGAAGCTGACGATCGGCGAATATATCCAGAAGGAACGGATCGAAGAGGCCAAAAGGCTGCTTCGCGGCACCGACCGTACGATGCTGGATATCGCGCAGACGCTTCGGTTTTACGACCAGAGCCATTTCACGCGCACGTTCAGGAAGTGGTGCGGAGCGACGCCAAAGCAGTACCGTGTGCTTGCCGGTCAAAATGAAAGCGCTCGGTTGAAATAGCCCCCGGCGGAGCGATTCAGCTTTGTCTTCCATCCAACATTAGGCAAAGCTCGCTCGTCTAATCAGATATCAACGTCATATGGAGTGATATCATGAAATTGAGGCTACTGTTTGTTGCCGCTGCGATTCTATTGTCGGGCTCTGCCTGCAATCACGCGGCGGAGCGGGGAAATCAAGCCGACGCGGAGGCGATCGAAAGCTCCGAGGCCGCGCATACGGCGAATGCCGTCGCCGCGCCGCCTGCCGAAAGCGGTCACGCCGTCACGGAGGGAGACGTACCGCTGCGCTGGGAGAACTACTCGAATTCGGACTCGGTTCGGCTGCTGGCGGGGGGATTAAAGCAGGCGGAACGGATTGTGAAGGAAACAAGCGTGTACGCGGCGGACGGCTTCCGCGAACCGAAAATTGTCGTCTATGTCCGCAAGAACGATACGGACAATCTCTACGGAGCCTTGGTAAACGGGGACAAATCTTACGATCTTGGGGCGGTTGCGGGATATGCTTATGCCGGGGACGATCCCGTGACGGTTCGCAACCTGTGGTTATTCGGGAAAGAGGTCGTCAAAATCCAGGGCTCCGTCGGAGCGGCCGCTTCGATCAGCCGTTACTTCGAGCTCGTCGGCGACGTTCCTAAGCCGCTGCTGACCGTGGCGGACGGACATGCTTCGGAGGCGGACGTCGATCATGACGGATGGCCGGAGGTCGTATCGAGCTCGGGGACGAGTCCCTATACGGTGGTGTACCGGTGGCGCGACGGTCGGATCGAGCGCTGCGCGCTCAACGATGCGCTGAAGGCCGAAGCCGTCTACTTTAACGACGAGGGAGCGGTTACGGCCGCGTTCGGGCAGGATCAGTCCCAGCTGCGGCTGTATTGGCTGGAGGAGAAGGGCTTAACGTATTTTCAGTCGTACTCGCTGAAGGAACGAGATTCCGAACTTTTCACTGCGATCCCCTATACGAGAGAGGAAGCGCTGCGCATCCGAGAGCAGGCCGACGGCGCGCGCGTGTACGAGCCGTATGTCCCGCGCAAAGGCCTGGCGAGCGATTACGTCGTGGATGCGAAGAAGGCAGGGGACGGAACGTTAAAGCTGACGTTCCCGCACTTCGCGATCTACCAGTCCAGGACGGACCTGCGGCCGCTGGATCAAGGAGAAGTCGTCGGCGATAAGCGGTATTTTCCCGATTTTACGGCGGTATGGATTCCGCTTCCCGACAGCGAAGCGAGCGGCAGCTGGTATTTCGCGCGCGGATCGACCTATTTTTCTATCAGCACGGCCAAGTCCGTCAGCAAGGATGAGCTGCTGTTCGTCGCCGCTTCGCTGATTCCTCTGGATGAGCTGAGGCTGCCCGACGGAACCGTTCCGGCCGCCGACCTGCCGCCGCAAATCACGCGGGAGTATCTGTTCGCTCTGAAAGCGGTGAACGAGTTTGCGTCCGCGTGGGCTCGTCGCGATCCGGACGCAGGGCTTCAATGGGTAAGCGAAGAGTGGAAAGCGGGGAAAAAAGCGGAGGAGCTGGACGCATACTTCCGCGGGACGTCTAATCCTCACCATCTGACCTTCGAATTGTCCGGCAAGCGCCGGGTCGACGAGCGTACGTATTTGTTCAGCCTGAGGCTGTACGAATACTATACCGCTCAGCCGGATTCCGTTCTCGGATTCCCGGCGGATTACGGCCGGGGCTGGACCGTCGAGGCGGTCAGAGTCGGGGAAAACGAGTGGGGAGAGGGCGTCTGGAGAGTGAACCCTTAGCGCGGCGCGCTTGAAGTCGATCGATGAAGGATTGACCGGATCTTCGAGAGGCGTCTGCTTCAACCGGATGTCTAGACCGGACTGACCGGAAACCGCGTGCCATGCAGAAAGAAGAGAATATGGCACGACGAGAAAAGCGCCTCGCGATGGGCTAAGGACAATGATCCGTTCATGTCCCCGTCCTGCGAGGCGCTTAATCGCGTTCCGGACTTCGTTATGCGAGCTCCGGCAAATCTGTCGTGAAAACCAAACATTTGGTCGGCAAATCGAAAGCGCCCAGGAGCGGCCTGTCGGTACAATGGAAGCAGGGATTCACGATTGAACAAGCGGAGGCGATCAGATGAGTTCATTAACGATATACGGCTTAACGGCGGAATACCGGCAGCGGCTGCTGGGAACGGGCGAGAAGCGTCCGAGGATCAGTTGGAAGCTGCAGTCCGACCGCCAAGGAACCGTTCAGGAGGCTTACCGGATTCAGGTGGCCGTCGGGCAAGCGAATTTCGAAGCGCCGCTGTGGGACAGCGGGCGTATCGTTTCGCACGAATCGGTATTAATTCCGTATGAAGGACCGAAAACGTTGTCCCGAACGCGTTACTATTACCGTGTCAAAGCTTGGGATTGCTTTGGCCGGGAGTCCGAATGGAGCGAGGCGGACTGGTGGGAGACGGCTTTGTTGTCCGCCGGGGAGTGGGCGGCGAAGTGGATTACTCCCGATTCGAGGGCGATCGAACCGGCGGCCGGGCCGGCTTTCCTGCTCCGCCGATCGTTCGAGCTGAGCCGCGGGGATATCGTGTCGGCGCGGATTTACGCGACGGCCCTGGGCGTCTACGAGCTCATCTTGAACGGCAGCAAAGTCGGGGACGACGAGCTTGCCCCGGGCTGGACGAGCTATGACAAGCGACTGCAATATCAGACGTACGACGTGACGGAACTCGTTCGCGAAGGCGGGAACGCGCTCGGAGCGATGGTCGCCAACGGCTGGTACAAGGGGCGGCTTGGCTGGGAGAACAAATCCAACCATTACGGCGACAGAAGAGCCGTTCTCGTGCAAATGCATATTCGATATCGGGATGGCACGGAGACGGTCATCGTCAGCGACGAAGCGTGGAAGACGGAGACGGGCCCGGTGCTGTTCTCCGAGCTGTACGACGGGGAAACCTACGATGCCCGCCGCGAATGGAAGGGTTGGAGCGAGCCGGGCTTCAATGACTCTTCGTGGAGCGCGGCGGAGAAGCTCGATTTGACGTATTCCCGGCTGGTCGCGCAGGAGAACGTGCCGACTCGAGTTACGGAAACGTTGACGCCGGTGTCTGCAATTCGGACCCCGGAGGGAGATACCGTTCTCGACATGGGACAAAATATGGTCGGACGGATTCGCTTGAAGGTCCGAGCCCCGGCGGGCGCGGAGATCCGATTAATACACGCCGAAGTGCTGGACAAAAACGGCAACTTCTACATGGGTAATATCCGTACCGCCAAGCAGACCGTAACTTATATCGCGAAGGGCGAGGATTTGGAATCGTACGCTCCCCATTTCTCGTTCCAGGGGTTCCGTTACGTCAAGGTGGAGGGGTTCCCCGGACAGGAAGATGGACTGCCTTTGGAGGCTTTCGCGGGCGAAGTGATCCACTCCGACATGCACAATACCGGCCTGTTCGAATGTTCCGACGAAATGGTGAACCAACTGCAGCGGAACATCGCGTGGGGGCAGCGCGGCAACTTCCTCGACGTGCCGACGGACTGTCCGCAGCGCGACGAGCGTCTCGGCTGGACCGGAGACGCCCAGGTATTCGCGGCGACCGCCTTGTTCAACTACAATGTCGCACCGTTCTTCGCCAAGTGGCTGCGGGATTTGAAGGCCGACCAGCTGCCGGACGGCGGCGTTCCGTTCGTCGTTCCGAACATTCTGCAGGGCTACAATTCGGCGGCTTGGGGCGACGCGGCGACGGTCGTTCCCTGGGCGCTGTACGCCAGCTATGGAGATAAGCGGATTGTGGCCGAACAATACGACAGCATGAAGGGCTGGGTCGATTACATTTGCAGCCAAGGAGAACGCGAGCATATTTGGGACACGGGCTTCCACTTCGGCGACTGGCTGGCTTTGGATGCCAAGGAAGGCAGCTACATGGGAGCCACTCCGCCCCATATGGTGACGGCGGCTTATTTCGCCCTCTCCGCCCGCATCGTCCGGGATGCCGCCCGCTTGCTGGAATACGAGGAGGATGCGGCTTATTACGGCGAACTGGCCGAGCGGATCGCCGCGGCGTACCGCGACGAGTTCATCACGCCGAACGGGCGGGTCGCCGCCCAGACGCAGACGGCCCACGTTCTCGCGCTCGTCTTCGACCTCGTCGAAGCGAAGGACCGCCAGCGGATCGCCCTCGACTTGAACGAGATGATCGTCGATAACGACTACCATCTGACGACCGGGTTCGTCGGCACCCCGTACCTGTGTTTCGCGCTCTCCGACAACGGCTATCACGATACTGCGGTCAAGCTGCTGCTGCAGCAAACGTACCCGTCCTGGCTGTATTCCGTCTCCAAGGGCGCGACCACGATCTGGGAGCATTGGGACGGCATCAAGCCCGACGGCTCGTTCTGGAGCGACGACATGAACTCCTTCAATCATTACGCTTACGGCGCTGTCGGCGATTGGATGTACCGCAGAGTCGCCGGGCTTGCGCCGGACGAGGAACGTCCGGGCTATAAGCGAATTCGGGTGGAGCCCGATTACACGGGCGGAAGGCTGAGCCATGCCCGCGTTTCCTACGAGTCGATGTACGGCACGGTGGAGGCGGGATGGGCATTCATAGTCGACCGGATCGAACTGAAGGCGACGATTCCGGCCAACGCCGGTGCTTCCATCTTGCTGCGCGGAGCGGCTGCCGATCAAGTGCGCTGCGGCGAAGCGAGCCTGGCGGACGCCGAAGGCATCGTCTCCGTCCGTCAAGAAGAGGACGGCGTCCGGGTCGAAGCGGGTTCCGGGGCGTATACGTTCACGTATGAGAGACCTCAGCTCTCTTATCGCGTCTATCGTCCCGATATGCGTCTGGGGGAACTGGCGCAATGGGAAGCCGCCAAACGGATTCTGGACCGCCACGCGCCCGGATTCGCCGACAGCTTGGGCTACATGGCTAAGCTGCCGCTGGCGGCTGCCGCGAACAATCCGATGGGCGGCGGCATCGCGCAGGAGCAGTTCGACGCCATCATCGGGGAATTGCTGTCGCTGCGGGAGTAGTCCGTCTGTCTGCGAAAACGAAAAAACTGCCGGAGGGGAAACGAATGGAGAAGGCGAGCAGGCAAGCGGCGATACGATACGTGCATAACGGGCAAGGCCCCGTGCTGGGCTATTCCGAAGCTTCGGGGGTTCGGATTCTATACGAGGACGGCTTCGGCTTCAAAGATCTGAACAAGGACGGCAAGCTCGATCCGTACGAGGATTGGAGGCTGCCGCCGGAAGAGAGGGCCAAGGATCTCGCGTCCAAAATGTCAATCGAGCAGATCGCCGGGCTGATGCTGTACAGCAGCCACCAGGCGATTCCCGGCAACATGGGCTGGTTCCCGGCCACGTACGCAGGCGGCAAAAACTTCGCCGATAGCGGAGCGGCTCCGGGCGACTTGTCCGACCAGCAGCTCGCGTTTCTGGCGCACGACCATATCCGCCATATTCTGGTCACCCGCGTTCAAAGTCCGGAGGTCGCGGCGAGCTGGAACAATAACGTGCAGGCGTTCGCCGAGAGCATCGGCCTGGGAATCCCGGTCAACAACAGCTCAGACCCTCGCCATAGCTCCGATACGTCGAAGGAATTCAACGCGGGAGCGGGCGGCGCGATTTCCATGTGGCCGGAAAGCATGGGACTGGCCGCCACGTTCCAGCCGGAGATTGCCCGGGAATTCGGCGAGATCGCCTCGCGGGAATACCGCGCGCTCGGACTGGCCACGGCGCTGTCGCCGCAGTCGGATCTGGCCACGGACCCGCGCTGGTTCCGCTTCGGCATGACATTCGGCGAAGATCCGAGGCTTGCCGCGGATATGACGCGGGCGTACATCGACGGCTTCCAGACGTCGGAGGGGGAGGCCGAAATCGCGGACGGCTGGGGCTGCGACAGCGTAAACGCGATGGTGAAGCATTGGCCGGGCGGCGGCACGGGAGAAGCGGGGAGGGACGCTCATTTCGGCTACGGCAAGTATGCGGTGTACCCGGGCGGCAACTTCGAGGAGCACCTGCTTCCCTTCACGGAAGGGGCGTTCCGTCTGGAAGGCAAAACCGGCCAAGCTTCTGCCGTCATGCCCTATTACACCATTTCCGTGGATCAGGACCGGAAGAACGGGGAGAACGTCGGCAATGCTTACAACGCTTATCTCATCGACGATCTGCTGCGCGGAAAATACGGCTACGACGGCGTCGTCTGCACGGACTGGGGAATTACCGACGACGAAGGAGAGGACATAACGCGGCTGTTCCCGGGCGGACGCTGCTGGGGTGTGGAGGAAGGCTATACGGCCGCCGAACGCCATTACAAGCTGCTGATGGCGGGCGTGGACCAGTTCGGCGGCAACAACGACGCCGAACCCGTCATCGAGGCTTACCGCATCGGCGTTCGGGAGCATGGAGAAGCGTTCATGCGCAACCGCTTCGAACAGTCGGCGGTACGGCTGCTGAAGAATATGTTCCGTCTCGGGCTGTTCGAGAATCCTTATCTGGACGTCGAGCGAAGCGCCGCCATAGTCGGATCCCCTGCCTTCATGGAGGCCGGCTTTCGGGCGCAATTGCAATCGGTCGTGATGCTCAAGAACGACGGGGTATTGCCGCAGCGGGAGCGGAAAAAGGTGTACATCCCCATGCGGAGGCTACCGGCCGGCACCGATTGGATGGGTAATCCCGTTCCGCCTTCGGAGGAGCTTCCAATCAACCCGGACGTGGTGCGGAAGTATTTCGATATCGCCGATCGGCCGGAGGACGCCGACTTCGCGCTCGTATGCATCGAAAGCCCCCGCTCGACGAAAGGATACAGCAAAGCCGACGCGGCGGCCGGCGGCAACGGCTACGTGCCGATCAGCCTGCAATACCGGCCATATACGGCGGAGCATGCCCGAGACGCCAGCCTCGCCGGCGATTCGCGGGACGTGCTGAACCGTTCCTACAAAGGCAAGACGGTAACCGTGTCGAACGAAGGCGATCTGGATACCGTATTGGTGACGAAGGAGCGAATGAACGGCAAGCCGGTCGTCGTCTCTATTCTGCTCTCGAACCCGGCCGTCGCGGCGGAATTCGAACCTTCGGCTGACGCGATTGTCGCGCACTTCGGCGTGCAGGACCAGGCGCTGCTCGAAATTGTCTCGGGCCGTCACGAACCGCAGGCGCTGCTCCCGTTCCAGATGCCGGCGAACATGGAGACCGTGGAGAAGCAGCGCGAAGACGTGCCTCACGACATGAACGTATACGTCGATTCGGCCGGCCATCGCTACGACTTCGCCTTCGGCATGAACTGGAGCGGCGTCATCCGGGACGCCCGGACGGATAAATACGCGCGAAAGAGCGGAGGCTTCCATAGAAGAGGCGGATCGGGCGAGGGAGGAGATGGCGGCAGGAGGCAGCAACAGGCGGTTAAGTAAGAAAGGGCGGACGGCAGCAACAGGCAGTCTAGCGAGGAAGGACGAAGGCGTCAATAGGCCGGTCAGGCGAGGGAGGGCAGTGGAGACCATGCCCTTCTTTCCGCGTATATCGCGGACGTTGCGGAAGAGCTATAATACAATGACAAGTCCACGAACACGAAGGAGGAACGGCGGCCATGCGCAAAATCCAACCTTACGTCAACTCTCTTCGTTTCAAATTTTTCGCCGCCGTTTTGGTCATTTTCGTCCCTCTCGTAACCGTGCTCGTCATTAACAATTATTACTCGGTGGACGTGGTTCGCAACCAGGTTGCCCAATCCAATAAAAACATGCTCGGCCTGTACATGGGCCAGATCGATCAAAGGCTGGAAGAGATCGACAAATATTTGGCCAACACCCTGGAGAGCAACTTGAGCATTCTGGACATGGAATTTCTCAGGTCGCGCGATGAGGATCGCTATAATATCGCCAAGCTGACGCTGTTCAACACGATGAGGGACGATCTGGGTTACTATCCTACTCTGGATGCTTTTTTCGTATACTCTTCGGTCAATCGGGACCTCGTGATCAGCCAGACGCTGCCCGACAACTTCGAAGAGCGCGAATTGGCGCGGCAGGAAATGCAGAAAATGGTGGAGAGCGAAGCAGGCACGATCGATTATTCCCGCTGGCACGTCTGGGCCGGCGAGAGCGGCGACTATTTGTTCCATCTCATGAAGTCCGGCAACGTATATATGGGGGCGTGGATCAGCAGCGACAAACTGATGGTTCCTTTGAATCTGATCGATCTGGGGGAGTCCGGCGCGGCGGTCATCACGACGGAGGACAACGAGCCGATCAGCCATGACGATTTGATCGAGGACAAGGGCATCGACCTGGAGTTCCCGAGCGAATCCTACGCCATCAGCGGAGAAGGCAGAGATACCTACCTGGTCATGGGCGAGAAATCCGAACGAGGCAACTTCAATCTTGTGGCGATCGTGCCCGAAAAAGAGATATTGCAGAAGCTGCCGTATCTTCAACGGGTATCGTCGATTATTTCCGTCGCGGCGGTGCTGTTCCTTCTCGTCTTCGTCTTTATGATGAGGAGCATTTTCCTGAAGCCGGTCAAGCGGATCGTCGTCGCGATGCGCAAGCTTCGGGACGGCAACTGGGACTCCAGGCTGGAGCAGAAGCCGACGTCCACCGAGTTTCAGATCGTGAACGAGACGTTTAATCGGATGATCGAAGAAATCCATGACCTGAAAATCAACGTATACGAGGAAAAGCTGAATCATCAGCGTGCGGAGCTGAAGCATCTGCAGCTTCAGATCAACCCGCATTTTTTCCTGAACACGCTCAACATCATTTACAATCTGGCGACGGTCAAAGAATTTTCCCTTATCCAGGAGATGTCCAAATGCCTCGTCTCCTACTTCCGCTTCATGTTTCGCAGCAGCTCCTATTTCGTGCCGCTCGGCGACGAGCTTTCCCACACGGCGAACTATTTGCGAATTCAGCAGCTGCGGTTTCCTGACATGTTCCAGTATCGCGTCGACAAGCCGGAGGAGCTGCTTGAGCAGGAGGTTCCGCCGCTCATCGTTCAGACGATGGTCGAGAATACGATCAAATACGCCGTAAACATGGACGATCCGATCCGGATCGACGTCGAGGTCGCGCAAGCGAAAGGCGCTTCGGGCGATTACCGGCTGGTCATCCACGTTAAGGACACCGGACCCGGGTTCCCCCACGAAGTGCTTGAACGACTCGCGATGGACCCGGAACCGCAGGCGGAAAGCGAGAGCGGGGAGCAGATCGGCATATGGAACGCGAGAAGACGGCTTCGGCTGCTGTACCAGGAAAGGGCGACGATCGACTTCTACAACGAAGCCGGCCGGGGCGCGGTCGTTCGGATCGAGATACCGATGGACAAGAAAACGGGGTGATTCACGATGTATCATGCGTTGATCGTGGACGATGAAATCCATGCGGTTAGAGGCTTGCAGGCCGGGGTAAACTGGAGGCATCTGGATGTCGGGGACGTCCATACGGCGTTTAGCATGAAGCAGGCCCAAGAGATTTTTCAGAACCATCCGGTCCATCTGATGGTGTGCGATATCGAGATGCCGCAAGGCTCCGGTCTGGAGCTGGCCGCATGGGTCAAGGCGCATTTTCCGGAGACGGAGACGATCTTTCTGACCTGCCATTCCGACTTTGCGTTCGCGAAGCAGGCGATTCAACTGGACAGCTTCGACTACCTGCTCAAGCCGGTCGATTATTCGGAACTGGAAACCGTCATCGGGAAGGCGCTCGGTAAAATGAAGAAGGAGAAGGAACTGCGCTCCTTCGAGGAAACCCATCACCATTACCGCAAGCTGTGGGAGTTCCATCGTCCTGTCGTGGCGGAGAGGTTCTGGCAGGATCTGATTCACCGGAAAATCCCGTCGAACCCGCTTGCCGTTCGGGAGCATCTGGACGCGGCGGGATTATCGTATTCCGAAGACGTCCGGTTTCTGCCCTTGTATATCCGCGTGCAGAGATGGCACAAGGAGCTGTCCGAACGGGACCGGAGGATTATGGAGTACGCGATCCGCAACGTATTGGAGGAAGTGATGAAGTCGGTTCCGGGAACGGCCGTCATTCCGGTCGACGATGGGTCTCTGCTCATGGTTGCGCCCCTGGAGCAGCCGGACGAAGAGGCGCAAATCCGGGAGCACGGAGACGCGTTCATTCGCAATTGCAATCAATACTTGTATTGCGATCTCAGCTGTTACTTCGGCGGCATGACCGCTCTCCACGAATTGACGGACATGCTGCGGAGATTGCAGGAGCTGGACGAAAACAACGTCACGCAAGTGAACCGCACGTTTATTCTCGGCGAGAAGCGCAGGCCGGAAAGCCCGATGAAGCCGGCTCCTTTGGCTGAGTGGGGCGAGTGGATGAAGCAGGGAGCCCGCGACAAGCTGATCGGCCAAGTCGCGCTCTATCTGGAATCCTGGAAAGGAACGGGCAGCGGCGTAGACGCGCAAACCGTTCATTCGTTTTATCAAGACTTCCTGCAAATGGTGTTTTTCGTTTTGCAATCCAAGGGGCTGCAGGCCAATCAAGTGTTCGCGCACAATCTGCTGACGGACAAGCCGGAATCCGTGCTCCGTTCGCTCTCCTCTCTGGAGGAGTGGACCCGTTACGTGATCGAGGTGGCGATGAACCATATCCATTCCATCGAAGAGAATATGTCCGTCGTGGACAAAGCGAAACGATTTATCTCGGAGCAGATCGGCGAGCAGGATTTGTCCCGGGAAGCCGTCGCGAGCCATGTGTTTCTGAACCCGGACTATTTGACCCGGATTTTCAAGAAGGAGACGGGCATGTCGCTCTCGGACTACCTGCAGATGACAAGAATCGATTACGCGAAGGAGCTTCTCGCCGGGACGGGCCAGTCCGTCAGCGACATCGCGATCGCATCCGGATATTCGAATCTGTCGTATTTCTCGACGATCTTCAAGAAGGCGACCGGCATGAACCCGGTGGACTACCGCAAGCGGGCTCAGCGGCATTAGGAAGGGCAGAGGGGGACCGTCAAGGAACGGAGTTCGTTCCGTTGGCGGTTCTTTCTCTTTTTCCGGTATCCCGTCCGCTCAGGCTGTCTGTGCCGCATTCTCGAAAGGGAAGTCGGAATATTGAAAGTCGGAAGTCGGTTTTTTGGTAAGCGGCTTGTCCTCGCGGGCTTTAGAATGAAAGCATAACGAAAGGCAAGAAAGAAGGGGACAGCAGTGGCAAAAACAGGATGGTTTGCGACGTTCAAGAAGCTCAAGCGCTATCGGGCACTGTTTCTTATGATGATTCCGGGCCTCGCCTATCTCGTCATGAACAACTATTTGCCGATGTTTGGCGTGGTCATCGCCTTCAAGGACATCAACTACGCGAAAGGCATTCTCGGCAGCGACTGGATCGGCTTCAAAAACTTCGAGTATCTGTTCAAGACGAAGGATGCGTTCGTCATTACCCGGAACACGATCCTGTACAACGGATCGTTCATCGTTCTTAATACGGTGTTCGCCATCTCGGTCGCGATTCTGCTGAACGAAGTTAGAAACAAGCTCGCGGCTCGTTTCTACCAGAGCGTCATTCTGCTGCCGTTCCTGATTTCGATGGTCATCGTCGGTTATCTCGTTCTGTCGATGCTTAGCGCGGAGAGCGGTTACCTGAACTTGAATCTGCTTCCAATGCTCGGCATGGAACCGATCTCGTGGTACTTCGAACCGAAGTATTGGCCCTATATTCTGACAATCGTTCAGCTGTGGAAAGCTACGGGCTATCTGTGCGTCATTTTCCTGGCCGCGATCGTCGGAATCGAACACGAATATTACGAGGCGGCCACGATCGACGGCGCCGGCAAATGGCACCAAATCCGCAGCATTACGGTGCCGCTTATCGCGCCTACGATTACCATTATGACCCTGCTCGCGATCGGCCGCATTTTCTACTCCGACTTCGGTTTGTTCTACCAGGTGCCGCTCAATTCCGGTCCGCTTCAGCCGGTGACGGACGTCATCGACACTTACGTATACCGCGGCTTGATGACTCTCGGGGATATCGGAATGTCCTCCGCGGCCGGACTCTACCAGTCGCTCGTCGGATTCGTGCTCGTGCTTCTCTCCAACTACATCGTCAGCCGGCGCAACAAGGAGAACGCTTTGTTCTAACAGAAAGGGGGGAAACGCTCATGAAAACCAACGATATGAACCAGGTCGCCGTCCATGCGATATTCATCCTGCTCGCCGCCTTTTGCTTGATTCCTTTCGTGCTGCTCTTCATGTCGTCGGTTTCGTCCGAATCGTCGATCGTGAACAACGGATATTCGTTCTGGCCGAAGGAGTTCAGCCTGGAAGCCTATACGTACCTATGGTCGCAAAAGTCGGCGATGTTCAACTCTTACGGTGTCACTATCCTGATCACGCTCGTCGGCACCTTCGTTGGCCTGCTGATCAGCGCTCTGCTCGCCTATCCGTTGTCCCGGCGGGACTTGCCGATGCGCGGCATTCTCAGCTTCCTGGTGTTCTTCACGCTTCTGTTCAACGGCGGTCTCGTGCCGACCTATCTGATCTACACGGAAGTGTTCCACATGAAGAACACGCTGATGGCGCTGATCGTTCCGGGGCTGCTGACGAACGGATTTTTCATTCTGCTCATCCGGACGTTCTTCGCCAACTCCATTCCGGTTCAAATCATCGAATCGGCGTACATCGACGGAGCGTCCGAATTCAAGATTTTCATCCGCATGATTTTGCCGCTGTCGCTGCCCATTCTGGCGACGATTGGCTTGATGCTGACGATCAACTACTGGAACGATTGGTTTAACGGACTGATCTACATTACGGAGCCGCAGCTGTTCAGCATTCAGAACCTGCTCAACCGGATGCTGGTCAATATTCAGTTCCTTCAGCAGAACAACCTTGGCGGACAGAACATGGCGGTGAATCTGCCGATGAACGCCGTTCGCATGGCGATGGCCGTCGTAGGAATTTTGCCGCTCATCCTGATCTATCCGTTCTTCCAGAAATACTTCGTCAAAGGCCTCACCATCGGAGCGGTCAAGTAAAGGTCAGTTTTCCGTCAGGCCAGTTCCGGCCTTCGGGTCCGGTTGGTATAGATTGCACGTTCAATTCTATCTAGGGGGAAATCTCATGCAAAGAAAATCGAAAGCCGCATTTCCGCTCGCCTCTCTGCTCGCCCTGTGTCTGTTGCTCTCTGCTTGCGGCGGCTCCAACAATGCGGGCAACTCCTCCGGGTCGCCCGAAAGCTCCGGCTCCGCTCCGACCGCGTCCGGCTCTTCGTCCAACGACAAGGAATTGGAGCTTACGCTTGCATTCATGGGGATCGGGAATATGAAGGAAGCCGGCCTTGTTCAGGAAGAAATCAGCAAGATCACGAAAGCCAAAATCAACGCCACGGTCAAGCTGATGCCGATTGATATCGGCGCCTGGACGCAGCAGGTGAACCTGCTGCTGGCCGGCAACGAGCCGGTCGACCTGCTCGTCACGTCCTCCTTCTTCAACTACAGCTCGCAGGTAGCCAAAGGGCAGCTGCTTCCGCTCGACGACCTGATCGCTAAACACGCGCCGACCATTCAGGATACGATGGAAGCGGCGATCTTCAACTCAACCAAAATCGGCGGCCAAATGTACGGAGTGCCGAGTATTCGGGATACGGCGGCCGACCACGGCATCTCCGCCCGCAAAGACTTGATGGATAAATACAACTTGTCGTTCGACAACGTGAAAACGTATGCGGATCTCGATTCGGTTTTTCAGAAGATCAAGGACAACGAGCCCGGCGTTTATCCGCTGGTCCAGCGTTCCCAGGCTTTGACGGTAGCCTCCGAAATCGTTCGCGGTCACATCGACAGCTTGGGAGATACGCCAGGCGTTCTAATCATCGAAAACCAGGACCTGAAGATCGTTAACCTCTATGAAACCCAGTTGTACAAAGACGCTCTGCAATTGGCGCGCAAATGGTATCAGGCCGGTTATATCATGCCGGATGCGGCTACGACGCAGGAAGGCAACAATAGCTTGATCAAAGCGGGCAAAGGCTTCAGCTACCTGTCCAACATGAAGCCGGGCTTCGCGGCCCAGGAATCGACGATTAACGGACGCGAAATGGTAACCGCGAGCATCGTGCCGCCGATCTCGACCTCCGACTCCGGTACGGGATTCATGATCTCGATTCCGAAAAACACGCAGGACGCCGATCGCGCCGCTCAATTGCTGAACCTGCTCTATACCGACAAGGACGTCGCCAACCTGATCGCCAACGGCGTGGAGGGCAAACACTACGTGGATGCTGGCAACGGCCAGATCAAAGCGCCGGAAGGCGGCAGCAACTATGTCTTCAATCAATGGGAGGTGGGCAACAATGCCCTGACCAAGGTTTGGCAGGGCACGTCGCCGGATATCTGGGAACAAACGAAGGAATTCAACAAGAACGCGATCTTCTCCAAGGCGCTCGGTTTCTCGTTCGATTCCTCGCCGGTGAAGACGGAGGTCGCCGCCGTGCTCAACGTCAACAACCAATACAAGGCCGGGCTGGAATCGGGCACGATCGACCCGTCCAAGCTGGACGAATTCGTCCGCAAGCTGAAGGATGCCGGTCTCGACAAAATCGTCGCCGAAAAGCAAAAGCAGTTGGACGAGTGGGCCCAAGCGAACAACGTGCAATAATTGGCTCCTCTGTGTATGGGGGGGAGAGAAAAAGCCGTCCCGTAAGTCAAGCTTAGACGACTCACGGGACGGCCTTTTTCATCGGAAAAGGAAGGGGACTCATCCATATGGCATTTAGCGAGAAGACGCGCATCGGCATCATCCTCAGGAACGAAGCGGCCCGGGAAATTCTGGTCCGGCGCTTGCCGGACTTGCTCTCGGCGCCGCCTCACATTCTATCGCTCCTTAAGAGCATGACTCTCGAAATGATCTACAAGTTTCGTCAGGAGGAATTGGATCAGCCCGATTGGATCGCCGAGACGCTGGCCGAGCTGGCTGGCGCGGCAGCGGATTCCGAAGAGCCGGCTCAGGAGCGGGAAGTCGTGCCGTCCGCCGCATACGAACGTGCCGAAGTTCCCGAAGCATCCGCAAGCTTACGGTCGCCGGAGGAGGCCGAGCAGTGGGGCATTTACGAAATCGAGCTGCACGGTCCGAGTCACGGAAACCCCTATACGGACGTATCCTTGGCGGCCGAATTCCGGCACGGGGACAGAGCGGTCCGCATGGGCGGATTTTACGACGGCGAAGGGGTGTACCGCATCCGCTTCATGCCTGACGCTCAGGGGGCGTGGACTTTCCGTACGGAGAGCAACGCCCGCTCCTTGAACGGGATTGAAGGCTCCTTCCGGGTCGCGGCTCCGTCTCCCGGCAACTATGGCCCTGTCCGCGTGAAGGATACGTTTCATTTTGCTTACGAGGACGGCACCTCCTATAATCCGGTCGGCACGACGTGTTACGCCTGGACCCATCAGGGCGCGGAGCTGGAAGAGCAGACGCTGGAGACGCTGAAAGCTTCGCCGTTTAACAAATTGAGGATGTGCGTGTTTCCGAAGTCGTACCTGTTCAACTTCAATGAACCCGTCTATTATCCGTTCGAAGGCTCCTTGGAGAAAGGGTGGGATTACACCCGCTTCAACCCGGCTTTTTTCCGCCACCTGGAAAATCGGATCGCCGACCTGGGCAGGCTCGGCATCGAGGCGGACTTGATCCTGTTCCATGCTTACGACCGTTGGGGCTACTCGGAAATGGGGCCGGCGGCCGACGACCGTTACCTGCGTTACATTACCGCCCGGCTGTCCGCGTATCGCAACGTCTGGTGGTCGCTGGCGAACGAGTACGATTTGCTGTGGAACAAGGAACTGGACGATTGGGAACGTTACGCGCAAATCGTGACGGAGAACGATCCTGCCGGCCATCTGATTTCCAATCATAACTGCTTCGCCTTCTACGATTTCAGCAAACCTTGGGTGACGCATTGCAGCATTCAGCGGGTCGACGTGTACAAGACGTCCGAAGCGACGACCGAATGGCGGGAGAAGTGGCAAAAGCCGATCGTGATCGACGAATGCGCGTACGAGGGCGACATCGACCAGGGCTGGGGCAACATTACCGGGGAAGAAATGACGCGGCGCTTCTGGGAAGGCGCGGTTCGCGGCGGATACGTCGGGCATGGAGAGACTTACCTTAATTCAGAGGAGGTGCTCTGGTGGTCCAAAGGCGGCCGATTGTCCGGCACGAGCCCGGACCGCATCGCCTTCCTGCGCCAAATCACGGAAGAAAGCCCCGGAGGCGTACTGAATCCGCTGCCGTCGGATTGGGACGTGCCTTGCGCCGGAGTGAAGGACGAATATTACTTGTATTATTTCGGCTTTAACCAGCCGAAGTTCCGGAACTTCAACCGCAAGCCGGGCACGAAGTATAACGTCGATGTCATAGATACGTGGAATATGACGGTCGAGCGGCTCGAAGGAACTTACGAAGGATCGTTCCGCATCGAATTGCCCGGAAAGCAATACATGGCCGTTAGGTTAACGAAAACGGAGTAGACGACGTCGCTGGGAGGGGAGTGCGCATGGGCAGCATCTATTACACGATTACGGAGATTACCGATCTGGGACCTTTCCATACGAAGCTGGTTCTTCCGCTCGGTACGCTCGTGAAGGCGAATGCGGTCAAGGCGGAAGGCTTTAGCGTCTATGTGGAGCGCAGGGACGGGAAGGGAGTGGCGCTTATGCTCCCGAAAAGCTGGGAGGAGCAGGAGGAGAAGCGGCCCAGCAAAGGCTACGGCATCGTGAAGGACGCCTATCCGTCCTCCCGGAGCGGGGAACGCAGGGAGGAAGGGGAATTCGTCACGCTGGAGATGAAGCTTCGGCCGTTCGACGTGATCTCGCCTCTGGCCGCTCCGAACGGGCAGAACGAATTCGTCGTCTGCGACTACCGGATTACCCAGACCGCCGTGATCCCGATGGAGGCGGAGCCGCTGACCGGACTCGTATTCGACCGGTGCGCGGGCGATACGATGAAGCAGGCGGAGAAGTTTCTGCACGGCGTTTCTTCTTATGGAGAGGAACCGTTGAAATACGGCTACTTCGTGCCGCAGACCGGAGGCGGTAGAAGGCCTCTGCTCATTTGGCTGCACGGGGCGGGGGAAGGCGGACAGGATCCGACGGTGGCCTACGCAGGCAACAAAGTCGTCAATCTGGCCGGCGAAGAAATTCAGGACAAATTCGGCGGAGCGTTCGTGCTGGCGCCGCAGGTTCCAACCTTCTGGATGGACGACGGTTCCGGGCAGTACGGCAGGTCGGGGAAGTCCAGGTACGTTAAGGCGTTAAAAGCGCTGATCGACGAGTTCGTCGCCCGCAACGATGCGGCGATCGACGCGAATCGCATCTACATTGGCGGCTGCTCCAACGGCGGATTCATGACGATGCGGATGTTGCTGGATTATCCCGACTTCTTCGCGGCGGCGTATCCGGTTTGCGAGGCGCTGTACGACGAAACCGTAAGCGATGCGGACATCGAGGCGATCAAGTCTATGCCGATCTGGTTTACGCACTCCAAGGACGATTCCGTCGTGAAGCCGGAAGAAACGGCGATACCGACGTATGAGCGATTGACCAAGGCCGGAGCGAGGAACGTGCATTTCTCGCTGTTCGATCGAGTGGTTGATCTCTACGGTTTATTTAACGATGAACGGGAGGAACCGTTCGTGTACCACGGGCATTTTGCCTGGATCTATGCTTTAAACGACGATTGCCGTCTCGATTATGACGGCAATCCGGTCATCGCGGACGGCAAGGAAGTGTCTCTGATGGAATGGCTCTCTATGCAGAGGCTGTCCTCATAAGTAAGGTCGTACAAGATTATCGATGAAAAAAAGGATGGGCATCTATCTCCCGGAGACTGCCTCATACGGTCCTGAAATGACCCTGTCATGGGTCTATCCAATCAAAATTTCAGGATCGTATAGCATCGGAGGGAGATAGATGCCCGTGACCATCCATTCATCGATAATCATTCGGTACGAATCAAGTCGAACTTCGCTCCACCAGGCTCGCAGGCAGGCTGACCCGCTTGGGAAGCATCGTGCTTCCCTTGATCCGCTCCAGCAGAAGTTCGACGCCGACGATGCCGATCTCCTTGGTCGGGACGTGAATCGTCGTTAGCGGAGGGTTGGAGTATTTGGACATCTCGATGTTGGACAAGCCGATGACCGCGACGCGGTCGGGCACGGAAATTCCGTTGCCGTACAGGCTGTTCAAGGCTGCCATCGCCATCAGGTCGCTGGCCGCGAAGAAGGCGGTCGGCAGGTTGCCGCTCTTGCACAGCGCATTGACCTTGTCGATGCAGGTCACTTCGTCCCATTGGCAATCGATCACCCAATTTTCGTTCACCGACAGTCCGGCGGCGTGCAGGGTGGAGTAGTACCCCCGATAGCGCTGGCTCTCCCGAATGTTCCCCTTATGCCCGCTTCCCCCGATGTAACCGATGTTCGTATGCCCTTTGTCGATCAGATGGCGAACGGCCATGGACGCCACATGGTGATGATCGTACCCCACGTTGTCAATTTCCCATCTCTCCGTATCGATTCCGACGATGTAAGGCACTTTTTTGCGCAAAAATTCGTACGTATCGTGGTTCATCGTTTCCATAAGTATCAGTCCGGTAATCGGTTCGCCGAAGGTGTTCAGCAAAATGTGTTTCTCCTCCAACTCCGCTCCAGTGCGAATGAAGGCGACGTCGAGCCCTTCGGCGAGCAGCCTCTCTTCCACACCGGACAAGATCGACATGAAATACGGGTCGTTGTATTTGTTTTTCGTGACGCTCAGCACGCAGCCGATCTTCGTATTAGACAACTCCCGAGAGGCGCGCTTTGCGCTCGACGCAATCTTGTAGTTCAACTGGCTCACCGCCTGCAGCACCCGCGAACGTGTTTCCTCCGTAATTTTATAGGTCGTATCATTATTTAATACCCGCGAGACGGTTGCGGTCGATACGTTCGCTAGCTTGGCGACCTCTCTAATGGTACTCATGACGGCGATCTCCTTTGTCAAGTGACGTATGTTTCCATTTTAGCATGCCTTTATGCAAACCACGACCCTTTTAGTCGTAGATCTACGTAAACGTCAAATCCGTTTATCTGATTTGTTACGTTTGTTGCGTTGATTCGACGAAAAGGTTGTCGCGAAAGCGGAGAGAAAGCCGTGAAAGTGGCTTGTTCAGGTGTTTTTATGAACATGTACCTAAAAATGAGACCTAAATTTCGTAAGCGAAAACTTGAAATTACGGCTTGCAAGATCGATATTCGGTGATATAATTGCATCATAAAGATTACTAAACAAGTGTACCACATAAAGTAACAAAAGGGTATAGTTACGTTGATATTAGTTACGTTGATATTCGCAGAAATTCGAGTCGGGAGGGGTCGCGTATGAGAAAGGCCGTAACCGTGCATCCGAATAAGCTGGATGGAATGATCGCCAATCCCGGAATCGGGTTTACGGCGGCTCCCGGGTTAATGGACGAGCTTGGGGAGGTTTTCGACAATCGGGGAACGCGGGTCGGGAAGTTCAAGTTTACGGAAGACAGCCGCACTTGGAACCATCCGGACAGCAAAGTGATGTACATCGGCGCGAGATGGAAGGACATAGAGGCCGAAAAAGGCGTCTATAGATGGGAGCTGCTAGAGGAGAAGCTTGAGACGGCCAAGTCGCTCGGATGCACGGCGATCGTGCGCTGTTCTCCGTACGCCTTGCGCGAGGACGAGGATATTCCGGGATGGTTCCGGTCGGAGGCGCCCGAGACGCCGGAATTTCCTTTCTGGAAAGTCGATCCGGATCGCACGCCGTATGCCGAATACTGGTCGGCCTTCATTCAGGCGTTCGCCGCGCGCTTCGACGGCCATCCCGTCATCAGTTCGGTCGACATGGCTATCGTCGGAGCATGGGGAGAGGGCGGAGGCACGGAGTTTATGGACCCGGAAGGCATTCGGCGCATCGTCGACGCCTACGCGGAAGGATTCCGGTCGACTCCGCTTCAGGCGCTGCTGCACGATCCGCAGTCCGTCATGATCGTCAAGGCGAGCAAGGCCGGCGCCGGGTTCCGAGTCGATTGCCTCGGAGACATGGGCGGCTTCCACGGCCGGGAGTGGTCGCACATGACCGACTTTTACCCGCAAAACATCGTCAATTTCGATATGAGAGACGCCTGGGAAAAAGGGCCGGTGCTGTTCGAGGCCTGCTGGCATATGAACGATTGGTACCATCAAGGGTGGGACATCGACTACATTATCGAGGAATCGCTGAAGTGGCATATTTCTTCCTTCAATAATAAAGGCACGGTCGTTCCGGAACCTTGGAAGGACAAGGTGGAGCGGTGGGTGAACCAGATGGGCTACCGGTACGAGCTGCGCAAGTTGACTTACGACTCCGAAGCGCAGGCGGGCGGGGAGCTTCAGATCGAAGGGCTGTGGGCGAATGTCGGCGTGGCGCCGATCTACAACCGTTACCCGCTCGTCGTGCGGCTCGTCGGTCAAGGGCGGACGGTGACGCTGCGCAGCCGGGAAGACATTCGAGAGTGGCTGCCGGATCGGGATATCTGGTGGGAGGAGAAGCTTGAGCTTCCCGACGATCTCCCCGCAGGGGAATACGAGATGGAGCTCGGCATCGAGACCGGCGTAGAGGAGATCGGGAACGTCAGGCTTGCGATCGAAGGCTGCCGGAACGGCTATTATCCGGTGGGCGCGCTGACCGTGGAGAGGGGGGCGGGCGCATGACGAAGCCGACTTTCCGGGAATGCGTTGCCTATTGCGAATTCGACTATGTGCCCGAGGGGCTGGAAGAGAGGTACGCCTCCTATGTGGCGGAGACGGACCGGGAGGCCGTGCTGATCCCGAGAGAATTTCTGAATCGGCTGCTGGAACGGTACGAGCTTCCCGCCGAAGCGAGGGGACGCATGGAGGAAGCGCTTGAGGAGATCGAGGGGGACCGCGTTCTGTTTCCTTTCACGAAGTTTCTCGTGAAGACGCTGTGCGCCGCGCGCAACGACTGCGATCCCGCTCCCTACAACGTCATGACGCCGGGCTGCATGAAGCTGCACGGGCAATGGTACTCCTTCCTGCTGCTGCTGGCCTGCGTCGGACCTTCCATGGAGAAGCTGGAGCGCCGGGGCGTGCCGCTCTCCGATTACGAGAACATCCCGCATCAGCCGCTCAAGACGCAGCTTGAGAAAATCGTCGCATCCGGCAATGCAGCCGTGCACGACTTTCCGTGGGCGCTGAACTTTTACACATGCTCGATCTTCCGACTCGATCGATTCCTCTTCATCCCTTACCGCTTTGAAAGCGCATTCTCCATGTTCAGGCACAGGGAGACGAACAAGGTCGCGGCGCTTCGGCACGCCGGAGAGACGTTTCGGGCCGACGGACAACGGGACGGCATTAACGGCGTATTCGATGCGGAAGGACGTTTCGTCTCCGTATGGGACGAGGATGAAACCGGCATTACAGCCAACCGGATCAATCCGCTCGGCTTCGTGGAGAGGGAGCCGATCCGCATCGTCAAACGGGAATGGGAGCCTGCGCTGCTGAAGGGCGACCTGCTGCTGGCGCTGCATATTCCTTCCGGTCCAGGCTATACGCCGGAGCGGCTGAAAGATTCGATGGCGATGGCGATCGAATTTTACGGCAAGTATTTTCCGGAGATGCCGATCAAGGGCTTCTGGAGCGAGAGCTGGCTGTACGATTCGAGGCTGTCGCTCGTGTTGGACCCCGACGAAAGCCGCATCGTCCAGGTGCAGCGGCAGTTGTACAACTATCCGATCGACGATGGGGACGGCATGCTTCGCTACGAGCTGTTCGGGGATCGCTCGGCCGATCCGCTCGGCGGCGACGTGCCGCTGCGGACGTCGCTGCAGCAAGCGGCGGCCGGCTACATGGCGACGGGGGCGAGATTCAATACGCTCGGGATGATCGTCTTGAAGGAGGACATTCCCGCGATCGGCGGCATGCCGTATACGACCTTGGAAGATTTGGAGCAGTTCCGCCAAGTCGTCGACAGCCATCTGCGGGGGAGGGACGCTAATGGGTAAATATTCGCTGGAAAACTACGAACCGTATAAGACGGTCAAAATCCGGCCGGAGCCGCCGGAAGAAGCTTACATCCATGGAGGCCTGATCACTTACGTCGGCGGCTCCTGGAAGGAGCTTGAGCCCGAGCGCGGAGTATATCGCCTCGAACCGCTGCTCGAAGCGAGCCGTTCGGCGGAGAAGCCGGTGCTTGCGCTCTCGGCGGAAGCGCCGGATTGGGCGGGAGACGAAGCGGCGGACAGCTACTCCGAGTTTGTTCGGAAAATCGGAAGCCTCGCGGATTCGGACGGACGTCTGTACGGAGTTCTGATGACGACACTGACGGACGGCGAGGAACAATGGAACGCCTACATGGAAGCCTTCGGGAAAACGACCCTGTTCGCGGATTTGCGGCAGGAACGGTTGATCCGCTACCTGCGGGAGCAAGGCCGGGAATTCGGCCTGCGCATCGTCTGCGGAGAAGACAATTGGCTGAGCTGCTGCGAAGCCCTCGCAAGGCAGCGGCTGAGCGAGGTATGGAAGCGCAAGCCGGTGCTGCTGCACGTGGCCGATCCGGAGTGCGGGCCGAACGTCCGCAGGGAAGCGAGGCGCTGGCACGCGGCGCTCTCGAACGTGGACGCCGGGCTGGGCTGGAACGCCGGCCTGCGGAGATTCACTTACCCGAGCACGGTTGCAAGCGGAGGAAGCTTGCCCGTCCGGCTGTGGCTGGTCAATACCGGAACGTCTCCCGTTTACGAGGATCTGGAATTGAAGCTGCGGCTCGTTCGCCGGGACGGAGGCGAAAGCTATGAAATTCCGTTGCAGGCGCGGACGAGCGAATGGACGGTCGGAGACATCGTTCATAACGAGATCGCGGAGCTGCCCGGCATGCCGGCGGACGCCTACTTCGTACGCATCGGGTTGTTCGATAAGGAGGGACGGCCGATCCGGCTCAACATTCGCGGGGATCATGCGGAAGGCTACTACGACGCGGGAGAAGTAAGCGTCGAGCGGATCGATGGAGATCCGCTGGCCAACGCATGGGATACGTATTATCCGGAAGGCTATTATCCGCTCGAAGATCCTCAGGCTCCGCAAACGGAACAATGATCGATCCGACGGCTTGGCAGCGACATCAGGAGGGGATGGCATTGAAACTGGTTTTAATCGGAGCGGGACAGCGGGGCATGATCTATTCTTCGTCCGCTTCCCGGCGCGCGGAGATCGTCGCCGTCGCAGAACCGCACGAAGGAAGGAGACGGGCGGCCGCGGAGCAATTCGGCATTGCCGCGGAGCGGCAGTACGCTTCCGCTGAGGAGCTGTTCCGGCAGGGCAAAATCGCGGATGCGGTTATCGTCTCTTCCATGGACAGGGATCACTATGAGCAGACGATGCGGGCGCTCGAGCTGGGCTACGACATTTTGCTGGAGAAGCCGATCTCCCCCAGCCCGCTGGAATGCGTGCAAATCCAGCAGAAGGCAAACGAGAAGGGACGCAAGGTGACCGTATGCCACGTCCTTCGCTATACGAATTTTTTCGCGGAACTCAAGCGGATTATCGACGGCGGCGAGCTGGGCAAAGTCGTGACGATCCAGCACAACGAAAATATCGGCAACTTCCATATGGCCCATTCGTTCGTACGGGGCAACTGGAGGAGGAGCGATCTGTCCAGTCCGCTGATCATGCAGAAATCGTGCCACGACATGGACATTCTAGCCTGGCTCGCGAATAGCGAAGCCAAGCGGATCTCTTCCTACGGAGAGCTGACCTTCTTCAAGGAGGAGAACGCTCCGGAAGGCAGCACGGACCGCTGCCTGACTTGCCCGGCTGCGGCCGGCTGTCGGTTCGACGCCAGGAAAATGTATTTGCCGATCGCGGGCGGCTGGCCGGCGACGGTCGTGTCCGAGGATCAATCGGAGGAAGGGCTGCTCAAGGCGCTGGAAACCGGACCGTACGGGCAATGCGTCTTCCGCAACGACAACGACGTCTGCGACCATCAGGTGTCGATTATCGAATTCAAGAACGGCGTGAAGGTGACGTTCCATCTGAGCGCGTTCACGAACAAAATGCACCGCACGATCAAGATCATGTGCGAGCACGGGGAAATTCGCGGCGACGATGCGCAGAACCTGATCGAAGTGACCCGGTTTTCGCCCAACATGGCGGAAGCGGTGGAGCATCGGGTCATTCGCCCGGCGTCCGTCTCCGGGGGGCATAACGGCGGGGACGAGGGGCTGATCCATGATTTCCTGAACGAGTTGGAACGAGGGGGCAGCGACAGCAGATCGTCCATCGACAAATCGGTCGAGAGCCACATCATGGCGTACGCGGCGGAGAAAGCCAGAGAGACCGGAACCGTCGTGGACGTGGACCGGTTGAAGCTGGAGCTGCGCGAAGCCGTGCTATCGTAGCAGCAGGCCGGACGAGGAAGGGGGAGACGGACAATGATTGCGGCAAGAGAAATGCCCGAAACGAAAAAAAGCCGTCAGGGCGCTCTCCACGAGCTGAAGCGGCACAAAATCCTGTACCTGATGTGCATTCCGGGCCTGATCATTCTGATTATGTTCTGCTACGTTCCGTTCGCGGGAATATGGATGGCTTTCACCGATTTTAACGTGGTGGACGGAATATTCGGCAGCAAGTTCGTCGGGCTGGACAATTTCAAATACTTCTTCACCAGCAGCATGGGGTGGAAGGTGACCTACAATACGCTGGTCATCAACTTCTTCGGCATCGTTCTCGGCATTATCTTTCCGATCACGATCGCCATCCTGCTGAACGAGATTCGCGGCAAAGCGTTCAAGAAGCTGACCCAGAGCATGATGTTTTTCCCGTACTTCATCTCCTGGGTCGTCGTGGGCGCGATCATCTACGGCATCTTCTCCACGGACGTCGGCGTCGCCAACGGCATTCTCGCATGGTTCGGGATCGAGCCGATCCGGTGGTATTCGGAGCCGAAGTATTGGAAGGAAATCATCATTCTGGCGAACGTGTGGAAGTGGAGCGGCTATAACTCCATCATCTACCTGGCGGCGATGTCCAACTTCGACGGCAGCCTTTACGAGGCCGCAAAGGTGGACGGAGCCAACCGGCTGCAGCAAATCATGCGATTGACGGTTCCGATGCTGAAGCCGACCGTCATCGTGCTGACGCTGCTGAGCGTGGGACGCATTTTCTACGGGGATTTCGGCATGATCTACGGCATCGTCGGCAACAACCCGGTGCTGATCGACGAGGTGACCGTCATCGACACGTACGTCTACCAATCGATGCGGACGCTCGGCTTCTCGTATTCGACGGCGATCGGCCTGTTCCAGTCGGTCATGGGCCTCATTTTGATCACTCTGGCCAACAGTGTCGCCAAGAAAGTCAATGACGGGGAGGGGCTGTTCTGATGCACGCCAACGGACGTCTTCAAGACAGGCTCGTATCGGGCTTCGCCTACGCGTTCATTACGCTGTTTGCGCTGCTGTGCCTGTACCCGCTTCTGCTGACGTTAAGCGTCTCCTTCTCGTCGGAGCAGGCGATCGCCCGCAGCGGGTACTCGATTTTTCCGCAGGATTTCAGCCTGGACACTTACCGTTACATTTTCGTCAACAGCGGAGACCGGATCGCCAGATCCTACGTCGTCACCATCGTCGTGACGATCGCGGGCACGCTGGGCGCTCTGCTGCTCACGAGCATGGTCGCTTACGCGATATCGATCAAGAAGCTCAGGTATCGCAATGTGATCGCGTTTATCTGCAATTTCACGATCATTTTCTCCGCGGGTCTCATTCCGTGGTACATCGTCAGCGTCAACTATTACGGCTTGAAGAACAGCATGCTGGCGCTGATCGTGCCTTCGATCTTCAACGTCTGGAACATGTTCCTGCTTCGCACCTATTTCGCGCATATCTCGCCTTCGCTCTACGAAGCGGCGGAGGTCGACGGGGCCAACCATTTTACGATCTACTGGAGAATCGCGCTTCCGCTGAGCAAAACCGCGCTGCTGACGGTCGGGCTCATGTACGCGCTGCAATACTGGAACGATTGGTGGCACGCGCTCATTTTCATCAATGACAGGGATTTGTTCCCGCTGCAGTACTTCCTGTACAACATTCTGTCGAACGTCAACGCGATCAGCTCCGGACGAATTCCGTCAGGCGCTTCCGGCAGCATCACGCTCCCGGCTGAAACGGTCAAAATGGCGGTCACGATCATTACGATCGGCCCGATCCTGTTTCTGTACCCGTTCGTGCAGAAGTATTTCGTGAAAGGGATCATGACCGGCGCGGTCAAGGAATAGCGTGCCAGCCGTAACGGCTTTTATATAGATGCACGGACAAAGACCGAGGAGGGTTATGGACATGAATTTGAAAAAAATGCTTGTCTTATCGGTAATTTTGGTGCTGATCGCATCCATGGCGGCGGCGTGCAGCGGCAAGAAGGAGGAGGCGTCGGGCGGAGGGAAGCTCGAGAAGGTCACCTTCCTGTATCCGGGAGAAGAGACGGACCGCTTCGGGAAGTTCATCGACAACGAGCTGGCCGAGAAGCTGGCCAAAGACATCGGCATCCAGCTGGAAGTCGTGTTCGTCCCCTGGTCGCAATACTGGGAGCAGAAGGACATTATGCTGGCCGCGAACGAACCGATCGACCTGTACTGGGACGGTTTGCCGGACCTGTCGACGATCGTCAACAAGAAGCAGGCCCAGCCGCTTGACGAGCTGATCGAGAAGCACGGCCAGGACATGCTGAAGGTGCTGCCGATGGAGCAGCTGCAAGGCGCGAAGATCGGAGGGCAAATCTACGGCATTCCTTCCGCCTACGCTCCGTCGTCCGCGATGTACCAGCTTGTGGCGCTGCGCCAGGACGTTCTGGACGCCGTCGGCATGACGGACGTGAATACGCCGGACGATCTGAAGGCATTCGCGACCAAGGCGAAGGAGAAGTTCCCGCAGATGAAAGGACCTGCGGACATTATTTTCAAGCCTCTGACGCGGTATTTCACCGACGAGCAGTATAACTGGGTCGCGGTGGAGGATTTGGTCGTATTCGGGGAAGACACCAAGAAAGCTTACAGCTACTTCGAGACGAAGGCGTTCCAGGAAGTGGCGAAATTCAATCGTTCGATGTATCAAGCGGGGCTGTATTCGGAAGATTTGACGATCAAATACAACGAGCGGGATTCCCGCATGCAAACCGGTCTCTACCTGTGGGTGGAAGGTTCGCTCGGCAAGGAAATGGAAATCATCAACTCGGTCAAGGCAAACGCTCCGGAAGCGGAGCTGAAATCGTACCTGCTGGCGGACGACAAACCTCGCTACATTACCGCCACGGGCGGCGAGGTGCTCGGTATCCCGGTCACCGCGCCGAATCCGGAAGGCGCGATGAAATTCATCAACTGGCTCTATTCGTCGCAGGAAAACTATTTGTTCGCCCTGTACGGAGTCGAAGGTCAGGATTACGAGATCGCGGACGGAAGAATCAAGAAGCTGACTTCCGACGAGTTTTTCTACGAATGGATGTTCCGAAACCAGAATTATCAGCTGTTCGCGCCGGACGTGTCGCAGGAAGCGATCGACCAATACAAGACCTGGGACGAAAAAGCGATTCTGTCCGAGTCGATCGGCTTCCGCTTCAACAACGAGAAGGTGAAAAACATCGAGACGGCCTTGCGGGAAATCGCCGGCAAGCAGTTCGCCGCGATCCGTTCCGGCTTCGTGGACTTCGATGTCGAGTATCCGAAGGCGGTCAAGCGGCTGAAGGATGCCGGAATCGACGAGTACGTCGCCGAAATTCAGCGCCAGTTGGACGAGTTTCTGGCCAGTAAGTAATGGGCGAA
Source organism: Cohnella sp. (assembly GCF_041641335.1). Classification (NCBI taxonomy): domain Bacteria; kingdom Bacillati; phylum Bacillota; class Bacilli; order Caryophanales; family Paenibacillaceae; genus Cohnella; species Cohnella sp. The sequence goes on from NZ_JBEPYQ010000013.1 coordinate 58,399, forward strand.
TAAGCCAATAGAAGCCGAGACAAAGCGCCGGTCGGGGGCTTCCCCCGATCAGCGCTTTGTTTTGCGGAAGAAGGAACCGACGTACAGCAGCGAGGCGACTCCTCCTTCGATGGATAAGGCGACGACAGGGAACCAGAAATCCAGATAAGGGGGCCACTGTCCGAATTTTTGGGTAACGGTCAGAACGGGAAGAACGACGAACAACGGGCTCAACGCATAGACCCACGGTTTATAGCTTTTCGTACGGAACAGCTCGGAGAAGCCTTGGGCCATCACATAGTACAGCGTAGCATAGGTAATGAATGAGCCGCTGATGAACACCAGCAGCGTCAGCACCTCGATCCGTTCGAATATAAGCAATCGGGTAATTCGCGTGAAGACGAAGATCGGATTTTCCATCTGGCTGGCCATATGGGCGCCCATGACCGCGATGCTGTACAGCAAATATCCGGTCATGACGAGCGCGCCGAGCAGCACCGCGCTGACTTTGAGCTTAAGCGTCTTTCGGGGGCGCGACAAATGGGGCATCAGCATGCCCATCAGAATGCAGATGCCGAACCAGCTGCCGGGGTACATGGCTCCTATTACGGCCGGTCCGACCCCGTTCTCGAACTGCGGCAGCAGATGGCGAAGCTCGACGACCGGAATGGAAGTGGCGAATAGAATAAACGTTGAGATTAATATGATCGTCCCGAGAATCTGGCTGAGCCGGGCGATCGATTCGATGCCTTTGGACGCGGCCCAGCCCGAGCACAGGGTCAGCGTCCCCGAGAAGGCGACAAGCGGGGTGTCGGGGAGCAACGAGCTGGACAGGAAATCGCTGTAAATCCAGATAGCCGTTACGCATACGGCGAAGAAAAAAAGCAGCACGACCAGACTGAGCAGATTGCCCGCAGGTCCGAGAATCGCCCGCGAGTATTGCACGAGCGATTTGCCGGGGTATTTCAGGCCGAGTCGGTAAAGCAGCAGGGCGACGATGGCGTCGATGGCGGTGCCGAGAGACATGGACAGCCACAGGTCCTGCTTGACCATGGGAATCAGTTGGGACGGCACGGAGAAGAAGGTAAGAGACGCAATGGAAACGAAAATGATAAAGAAAAACTGGCTTTCCGATATTTGCTGCTTATGCATGCTCTCATTCCTTTGTTGGAAACGGGGTCTTAATGGAGCAGTCCCGATTTTCTGATCCGGAAGGAGACGGAAATGTCCGTATCCAGGCTGCGAAGCTCCTTCTCCCAGTTGATCTTGCGTTTCCTCCATTCCGCCGGCATGCTTCTGTGAAGGGCTTCCCCGAATCCGATTACGTCGCTTCCGTATTGGCGAAACACTTTGTCGATCGTTTCCTCGACCGCGCTTTCCAGCTGTTGGTTCAGCACATCCCTGAGCATCGCATTCTCCAAGATATAGTGAAGCGGCACAGTGGCGGTCAGTACTTCCGCTTCCCCCTTGACACGTACTTTCATGGAAAGCTGCCCGTTTCTTAGCACCGGCGTTACTTGGGCGCGGATGGAGTGCAGGCTGAAGCTTACGCTTTCTTCCTTCGCGAGGTCGGTGTGGATGCTGCCGCTGTGGCTGGCGTCCGTCAGCCAGTTGACGATCTGGCTTTCTTCCCCGCTTAACCAGCCGACCATGCGATCGTTCTTGAATACGGCTGTATCCCCGATCTCCATGATTTCGCTCTTGCCGCTTTTGTTAAAGGGCCCGATGCCGGGGCTGACGGCTTGATGGCCGATTTGGTTTAATCGGGGGAGAAACTGGTACATCTGGATGTCCACTTGAAGCGGCCGTTTCCAATCGCCCTCCAGATACTTCCTCCATTCGTCCGCCGGAACCGCTTCAAGCTCCATCGCCGTATCCAGCGCTAGCCTCGCCGGCATCCTCGAGACAAGCACGTAGCTATTCAGATTTTGGTTCATTTCTCTCCAAAAATAATCCAGGTGATCGTCCAGCCCGCGGCGGGCGAGCCGCTCGCCGATCAGCACGATTTTGGTCTGCGGGAAAAAGAGGCTCTTCTTCGCCTGGTGCTGAATGCGCTCAATCGCTTCCTGGATCGTAATTCCGACGGCGTCGTAGTTGACGAACGGCCTGCGCTGCTGGCTTCCTCCCCCGGCTGCGACCGGCAAGGTCGGGTTGGACAATTGAACCGTAACCCGAACCATTCCGTTCTTGTCGGGATCAAGCCCGATCGCCGAAACGACGGTAAGCTGATCGAAGTTGATTTGCCCCCAGCAGCCGCTGATCAGCATAATCGCCATAAGGCAAATACCGGCTTTGACCGCCTTCATGGGTTGCATCTCCTTCGGCTGGGTTCTGTTATTTTCGGTTTTTGTTCAAGACGAACCAAGGGATGCGAAACATCATTCTTAAAAACTCTTTTTTCCGGAATGGGGCGAACGGGGCTAAATACGGCATTCCCAGCGATTTGATCGAAGACAGATGGATGCCGAGCAGGAACAGACCGATCATGATGCCGTACAGTCCGAACATCGAGGCAAGCAGCACCATTCCGAACCTCAGGATACGCACCGTTCCGGACAATGAGATGGACGGGATCGTGAACGATGCGATCGCCGTGGCCGCGACGACGATAATGGCAGGGGAGGAAATGATGCCCGCCTGCACGGCCGATTCCCCGATGACCAGCGCGCCGACGATGCTGATTGCCGAGCCGATAGAGCGCGGCATTCGTACGCTGGCTTCCCGGAGCACCTCAAAAGTTAATTCCATTAGCAGCGTTTCCATCAGCACCGGGAACGGCACGCCTTCGCGCGCGGTCAGAATGCTGCTGAGCAGCTGCGGCGGAACCATCTCCGGATGGAAGGTCAGCGTTCCGACGTAAACGGATGGCAGCAGCAGGTTCATCATAAACCCTACGTATCGCAGCCAGCGGATAAACGTCGCCACGGGATAAGCCAAATACAAATCCTCGGTCGTTTTGAGCAGGTGAGCGAGCGTGCAGGGCAACGCAAGCGCGAACGGCGAACCGTCCACGAGGATGGCGACGCGGCCTTCCATGAGAATGCCGGCAACGTCGTCCGGCCTCTCCGTGCTGTACACGGTAGGGAAGAAGGATCTCGGGCTGTCTTTGATGAGTTCCTCGATGTACTGGGATTCCAGTACGCCGTCGATACTCACTTTTCCGATCCGTTTCCTGACTTCCTCGACCATCTCGGGCTTTGCCCTGTCGTGGATATAGAGAATGGCGACATGGGTATGGGAAACCGAGCCCACCACGAGCTTGTCGACGCGGACGCTTTCGCTGCGTATTCTGCGGCGCACGAGCGAGACGTTCACGTCCAGCGATTCCACGAAGCCGTCGCGAGGTCCGCGCACGACGGTGGATGAAGGGGCTTCCTCGATGCCCCGGGTTTCCAAGCCTTGGGTTTGAATGACGGCAATTCCCGACGCGCCTTCCAGGAATAGCAGCGTCCAGCCGCACATGAGCAGCGGAACCGCCTCGTCCGCGGTGCCGACGACTTTCGCCTCGGGGGCGGAGATGACGGAACGGCACAGCTCTTCCAAGCATTCTGGCGGTTCGTCCGGGAGCGACGGCAAGGCCGACAAGGAAAGCAAGGGCGAGAGCGTCGTCAGCTGCAGCGTCCGTTTGTCTACGAGGTTGTCGATCCACATCAACAGGGCTGGGATCGACTCTTGGCCGATGCGGCATTCCCGCGCAACCAGATCGGAGCTTTCCCCCAGGCGAAGCTCGATGTCGCGCTTTCGTTGGGACAAGGCGTACAGTTGTCGTTTCGTCATCTTGTCCCGCCTCTACAATGGGATGGTCAGAAGGGCTGACGCCTACTCTCTGTATCTCCATTCTTGGGGGGGCTAATTCGTTGCGCGCAAACAATTCGGAAGTAGCGGGAACGAAGTTGTTCGCGCTCGGACCGAAGGCTTAAGGTTCGAACCCTTGCCGGCTGACGAAGATCCGGTCGGCGGGGAACGCCCGGCTCAGTCTTTCCAGGACGATGAGGTGGGCTGCCGGGCGGTTCCATTCCGTCAGGTTCAGCTCGTCGTACAGCGTCTGGAGGCCCAAAGTGCGCGTGCGCTTGCCGCCGCTTCCGTCGCCCATGAAGTAGTCGTCCACGCAGACGCGGTCCGTAACTTGGGCGAGCAGCTCCGGGAATCGTTCGGTGCTGGGCAGGACTGGAGCGACCGCCGCCTGGGTCGGAATTCCGGCTTCGGAAAGCTCGCGCAGCGCCTTCATTCGGGCCGGGATCGGGGGAGCGAACGGGGCGAAAGCTTTGCGGATGTCCTCCCGGTCGGTCTCGATCGTCATGCTGACGCGCACGCGGTCGCCCAAGCGCCGGAGCAAGTCGACGTCCCGTGTCACAAGGGGGCTGCGCGTCTGCACGAGCAGAAAGTCGGGGGATTCCTCGATCAGGACCTCCAGCAAGGATCGCGTCACCCTTTCCTTATGCTCGATAGGCTGATAAGGGTCCGTACTGGACGACATGAAGATCGTCACAGGACCTTTCGCTTTCGCTCTGCGCAGCTCCTTGCGCAGAAGGGCGTCCGTCTCCCGTTTCACGTCCACCCATTCGCCCCACTCGCCGTCCCGGAACAAGTTCACCGGCATTTGCCGCACGTAGCAGTAGGAGCAGCCGAAAACGCAGCCCGTATACGGGTTCAGTGAGTGAGTATATCCGCCCAAGAATCCGGTTCCTTTGTTGAGCAGTGTCTTAGGGAGCTTGTATTGCACGTCCGGTTTCATCGAGACCTCTTCTTTCTGGAATTCTTCTGGACGATCGTCTCTCCGACCCTCTCTTCTATCACCCAGTATACCTCCGATTTCGAGCGTATGTACGCTTTTTTGAACGGGAAAGCAACATTTCGTTATGGCAAGCGGCGTTGTTCTATAGAATCCCGTAACGTCTCCCACTGACGCTGCAAGCTGCTATAAGAGACCCTGGCGAGTGATGCGGCAAACGCAGTTTTTTTCCGAGGCAGGGCGACGCATTATCTGCTATGATACGGTTAAGGCCCTTTTTGAGGGTCTATTTTCTTATTAGGAGGAATCGGTCTATGAAATCGTTGTTTAGGCTGCTGACGGAGTACGTATCTGCGGGCAAGGAGGGGGAAACTCTGTATGAGCCATAGTTCCGAGGCGGCGTTCCGCGAACATTTGCTGGAGCAGTTGGCTTTTTTCGATAAGGAATCGTCCGAGCTGCTAAGAAAAGCGTATCCCGACCTGGCCAAGAGGGATGCGATTCATGAGCTGATAACCGGGTACTGCGATCATATTCAAGCTTATTTGAGCGGAGATATTATCGGCGAAACGGACGCCTGCGTATGGATCGGCTCGGTCGCTACGATCGTCGACGAAATCGACGGAACGGAAGAGCGGTACAAAATCGTGCTGCCGCACGAGATCGACGCCGACCTGGGTCACATCTCTTTCTTGTCGCCGCTGGGCAGCCGTTTGCTTCTTGCCCGCAGGGGCGACCGGATCGAGGTGGATTCCCCGGCCGGCAGTTATGGCGTCCTGCTATTCGAGACGGCATATGAACGATAAAGTGTCGAGCTGCATCCAATGTTAAGACTAGTTCGGCTTGACAGCTCAATTCATGAATGAATCGTTTCGTCGATTCCCTTAACTTGTCGGAGGAGATGAGGTATACTCTTGGCGAAGGAAGAGATTGCGGCTCCGTGCCGGAGGCGGTCGACCGTCTGCTGTCCGACGCGATGGCGCGGCTAAGATCGGTCAAGCTCGACGTCATGTTTGAGTTCCGCCAAAAGTACATCGGTCCGACACTTCTATCGATGGGGAGCGATGAAGAGCATGAATGTCCGTTTTCTGGGAACCGCCGCTTTCGAAGGCATTCCGTCTTTGTTCTGCGGGTGCGAGCTGTGCGCGAAGGCGAAGAAGCTCGGGGGCAAAGAGATTCGCACGCGCACATCCGTCATGATCGACGACGACCTGAAGGTCGATTTTCCGCCGGATACGCTGCTGCACATGCACCGGGACGGGATCGACCTCGATCAGGTCAAAGATTTGCTGTTCACGCACTCCCATTCCGACCATCTGTACGCGGAGGATCTCGTCGCGAGATTTCCGGGATACGCACAGGCGCAGGAGCGCCCGATTCACGTGTATGGGAACGACATTACGCTGGCCAAGATCCGGCAGATGTTCGAAACGAACGGGGGAGCTCGCGGCTTCTACGAGCTTCACCGGCTGCGTCCGTACGCGAAGGTGGAGATGCAGACGGCAACGGCCGTCCCTCTGCTGGCCGCTCACGATCCGAACGAAACGTGCCTGCTCTATTACATCGAGAAGAACGGCAAGAACATCTTTTACGGCCACGACTCAGGCAAGTTTCCCGAGGAAACGTGGGAGTGGCTGAAGGACAAGCAGCCGGATCTTGCCATTTTCGAATGCACGATGGGCAAAGTCGACTACTGGAAATCGCACATGAACGTCGACGCCGTGCTGGAGGCGAAAGCCAGAATGGAGCAATACGGCATGCTGAACGCGGACGCGCGTGTCGTCGTCACCCACTTTTCGCACAACGGCGGCCTGACGCACTCCGACCTGTGCGGGATTTTCGAGCCACACGGCATCGAAGTGGCGTATGACGGCTTAACGGTCGAACTGTAGTAACGGAGCTGTTTCGCAGGCTGTAATGAGCCTTGCGAAGCGGCTCTATTTTTGTACAACGGTTTTCAGACGGAACTCGGCCGCTTCAACGTTTCTTGTAACCTGGGCGCTTAACCCTTACAATTTTGCTTATGGAGGGAGTGTTCGCAATGATTCTATATTTTCGGGACAACTTCTTTAACGCCGGCAGAACGGAAATCGTGAACGAATACAGAGAGCCGGTCGGGGTCGTCGATTTGCGCAGCGCGTTCGGATCGGCGCTGGACGTCTTCGGCGGAGACGGCAGGCCGCTGTTCGCCGGCAAGTTCCGGCTGCTGTCCAACAGGTGGACGGTGACGGACGCGAGCGGCAGGGAATGCGGGCTGCTGAGGCACCGTATGTCGTTCATGTCCAAGAGATTCGAATACGACCGTTACGGCGTCGGCACGTTCGAGATCACCTCCCCGGCTTTTTCGCGGGACTACGAGATCAGGGACGCCAAAGGCGGGCTCGTCGTCTCTTTCCAGAAAGTGAGCGGCTGGTTCGAGTCGTCGGCTTTTCGACTGGCGGTACATACCGGTTGGATCGACGGCTACGAGTGGGTCGCGGTCATTATGGGGATGCACGAAATCCGGAAAAGGCATCATCACGCGGCAGGGTAGTGGCGGCGGGAAGGGGAAGAGGTTCGCAACGATGAAGACGAGAAAGCTCCAACTAAGCGTGCTGGATTTGGTTCCCGTGCTGGACGGAGCCGATGCGCCTAATGCGCTCGGACAGGCGGTCGAGCTGGCCCGAATGGCGGAACGGCTCGGCTACAGACGGTATTGGGTGGCCGAGCATCATGATATGCCCGGGCTGGCCTGCACTTCCCCCGAAGTGCTGCTGGCTCACGTGGGCGCGAAAACGGAGCGCATACGGCTCGGCTCCGGCGCCTTGCTGCTGCCTCATTACAAGCCGCTCAAGGTGGCGGAGTCGTTTCATATGCTCGCCAGCCTGTATCCCGGGCGAATCGATATCGGGCTGGGAAGGGCGCCGGGAGGCTCCGGCGAAGCGAGTCTGGCGCTCAGCGGCAACTTCATCGAGAACGTCGGCAAAATGCCCGAACTGCTGGACGATCTGATGCGGCTGCTCCAAGAGAAATACGAGTACGACGGCCGGCCGGTGGCGGCGCGTCCGATTCCGCCCGAGCCGCCTTGGCCCTGGCTGCTCGGCACGAACAAGAAGAGCGCGGCTTACGCCGCGCGGTTCGGAACGGGTTATGCGTTCGGCCAGTTCATGAGCGACTCTTCCGGGGAGGAGGCGCTTCGGGCGTATCGCGATGGATTCGTTCCTTCTCCGCTGTGTCCGGAACCGTGCGCCCTCGTCGCGGTCGGCATCGTATGCGCGGACACCGACGAGGAGGCGGAGCGTCTCGCCTCGTCCGAATTGTTCCGCGGAGCGACTGCCGCCAAGGAAGGAGAAGGGCGGTCTCCGACCGCAAGAAGACTGCTCGCGGGATCTCCGGGCAGTCTTCGCGGCCAGTTGGAATCGCTCGCCCTTTTGTACGGTATCGACGAGTTCATCGTCGTCACGATGATCGCGGATTACCGGGCAAGGCTTCGTTCCTACGAGCTTCTCGGACAGTTGTTGTCGGACGGGTAGCCGCCCAGCAGCTTAGTAGATCCGCCGCTTCCATCCTCTGAGCTTGGCTAATGCTTCTATATAATAGTAATCGCCGTAGATGAGCGACGTGTCGATATTGACCGTGCCGCTGCCGGTGGCATGCAGCAGAATCGCCTCATGATCCGGCCGGTCCCATGTCGCATAGTTCTCTGTAAGCGACCGCAAGATCCGCTCGGCGGCGTCGGCGTACAGCCGTTTCTCGCCCGCGGGAACGGCATCGGCGATCTCCAGCAGTCCGGAGGCGGCGATGGCCGCGGCCGAGCTGTCGCGGGACATGCCTTCGAGCGATTCGAGCCGGAAATCCCAGTAAGGCACATGATCGTCGGGAAGCGCGGCGATGAAATAGTGGGCGACCCGCTTGGCTTCGTTCAGGAAGCGGGCGTCTCCCGTGTAGCGGTAGACGTTCGCGAAGCCGTGCAGCGCCCAGGAGTTGCCGCGGCTCCAAGTCGAATCCGGCGCGAGCCCCTGTCCGCCGAACGATTCGATGTATTCGCCGGTATCCGGATCGAAGGAAATAATGTGGTTCGTGGAGCCGTCTTCGCGAACGCCGTATTTCATTGTCGTCTCCGAATGGCGGACGGCGATTTGCTTGTAGCGGGGATCCCCGGTCGTCTCGCTCGCCCAGAACAACAGGGAAACATTCATCATGCTGTCGATGATCGACCAGCCGAGCTTGTCGCCGTTCCAGGCGCGAAGAAAATTCCCTGCCAGATTGAAGCGGGAGGCGAGGAAATTCGCCGCATCGAGCCCCCTGCGAAGCCCTTCTGAGTCTCCTGTAATTGCGTGCTTGATGACGGCCGTGGACAGAAACTGAAAGCCGACGTCGTGGTGGAAGTTTTGCGCCTTCTGTACGAACCGCTCCTCCATTTTAACGTCCCGGTTCCAAGCGGCTTCCTTGTAGTGCTCCTTGCCGGTCATGTCGTACATAACCCACAGAATGCCCGCCCAGAACCCTGAAGTCCACCATTCCATCGGCGTATCGTCGTACTTGCCGTCAGCTCCGGCTACATGGGGCGTTTTGCCGCCAAGCTGGGCGATCATGCGATCGACTTTCCCCTCAAGCTTGCTCCACGTTTGTTCCAAATAAGCTTTGTCCATCTCGTCGATTCCTCCTTTTTAAGTGGATTATAGCTTGACCCGGCTCGCCGAAGTTGTGGTACGATATGTGAAAATGTTGCGATTTTGTCCTAGGGCGTGTATGCATACTCCGAGGATAGCAGATGTTGCTGAATTTTCGTTCCATGCAAGGAACTTTTGTGAAGGCGTACTGGGGTACGTCAAGCAAAAGTGACGAAGCAGGGGGCGAAAAGGCGGTGAAAGATGCCCCTGAGCGGGTTTGCGTACACGCCCTAAGCGGGGGAGAAAATGAAACGATTGTTCACGCCGATTTCGTTCGGAGGCAGGCGCATCGTCTGGGATCATCGGATGAGCAGCGACGCGCCGTTCCCGGGCTATTACCATTGGCATCCGTGCTTCGAGATGCTTTTCGTCCATGAAGGGGAAGGGGCGGTCATCGTGAATCAGATCGCTTACGAGATGAGGCGGGGGATGCTGTTCGTGTTCCAGCCGTTTCATTTGCACAAAGTGTATCCCAAGCCGAGCCGAGAGCGGCCCTATATCCGAACGAAGCTGCATTTCGTTCCGGAGGAAATGGCCGACAAGCTGCAAGTCTTCCCGCAGCGATACGGCGTGCTCCGGCGGCTCTGGGAGGAGCGGGATGCGATGTTCGCCTGGGATTTGCGGGAGCACGTCGACTATATGGAGCAGATATTTCAACGGTACGAGGGGGGCGGCGCCGGAGAAGGCCGGTCTTCGGAAGAGGACGACGCGCTGATTCTGCTGCAGCTGCTCGGCGTCGTGCAGGAGGTGGACCAAAGCTTGCGCCAGGTGGACCCCGCGAGAATCGTCCGCAGGCCGCTTCGTTATTCGGAAAAGATCATGCGCTGGATCGAGGAGCATTTCACCGAAGAAATCAGCCTCGAACGGATCGCGGAGGAGATGCATCTGTCCAAGTTCTACGTGTCCCGCGTCTTCCGCAGCGAGACCGGCGGCAGCTTGACCGATTACTTGACGGCGCGAAGGATCAAGCACGCCTGCCGGCTGCTGCAGACGACGACGCTGCCGGTAGAGCGAATCGGGGCCGAGGTCGGGCTGCCCGATGCGTCGTACTTCGTGCAGTTGTTCAAGAAGGTCATCGGAACGACTCCGCTTAAATACAGGAACCAGGCGTAGGGCGGCTTCTTTTTACCCTGCGACAAGCATAAACTTGAACCATGGAATCCCGGGACGACCCCGACAGGGGCCTACGTAGGGAGGTTTAAGCGATGCGAAAAAAATGGGGCAGAGGGTTTCAAATCAATTTATTCGGGAACGGCTCGCCGCTCAGGCCGATCAAGCCCCTTCCGCGCAGATGGGGGAGGAAGGCGGTTTTTCCGCGGATGGGGTCGTCTCCGTCCAAGCCGACTCTGCGCAAGTGGGGAACGGGGAGGCGCTTCGGGGGAGGGAACGTCGGCTCCGGTCCGGCCCATACGCCGGTGAAGAGGTGGACGACGAAGCGCCAAGGTCCGCGAATGAAACGCAAGCACATATGGATCATAGCGCTGCTGCTGATCGCGCTGGCGGTCATTCAGGGGATGATCTTCCTCGACCGGGAGCTGAGGCAGCCGCTTATGTTTCTGGCGAAGGTCAAAGTGAATCAGCTCGCAACCGATGCGATTAACGCGGCAATCAAGGCCGAGTTCGCCCGCGCGGCCGAATCGGACAAAATGATTCATTGGCGCACGAACGGAGACGGGAAAATTACCGGCTTCGAGCTGGATTACAAGCAGCAGATGGCGATTACCTCGAAGACGATCGATGTCGTCGAACGTTCGCTCAAGGCGCACGAGGACGTTCCGGAGCGAATTCCGATCGGTCATGCGCTGAACAGTCCGCTCATCTCGTCCATCGGCCCGAGCGTCGCCGTGAAGTTCCACCCGGCCAGCGTCATTAAAGCGGAAGTCGGGCTGGACCAGAGGGAAGCCGGCATCAACATGCTTCTGGTCGAAGTGTTCGTGCGCATCCGTACGGAGATCGCCGTCGTGATCCCCTTCGATCGGGAACCGGAAATCGTGGAGACGAAAATCCCGCTCTCCTACGCCCTCGTCGTCGGAGACGTGCCGTCCTACTACTACGACGGCAGCGGCCAGCCGGTCGGCAGCGGCGCCGCGCAAGCTCCGGCGATCGCCCTGCCTCTTCCCGGCGCTGACGCCGCGCCCGCACCTTCGCCCGCTCCGTCGCCGCAAGCAGGGGCGAGGCACTGAACTCAAAAAAATCCGCTTTCCCGAAAGCTTCGGGGAGAGCGGATTTTTTGAGTTTCTCGCGCGCCGCGACAGCCTACTCGTAGAGACAGATGCCGGACACGGTCATGACCCCCGGCAGCGCCGATTCGTCTATGTCCACGTTGTCGAACCACCCGCCGACGGCCAGGTTGACGACCAGGTAGAAAGGCTGGTCGAACGGCATGACGCCCGGCTCCAGGCGGCGTTCGGCGAAGCAGTGTCCGTCCACGAGCCAGCGGATAGAGCCGGCGTCCCATTCGAGCCCGTAATCGCGAAACTCGTTAATCGTTCCGTTCTCCAGCTGATGGGAGGATTCGTCGGTCACTTTATGATCCCAATCCTTCCCGTAATGCAGCGTTCCGGATACTTGCCGCGGCAGGCGACCTCTGGCTTCCATCATATCGATCTCGCCGGAAGCGGGCCATTCGCCGTAGGCTTTGTCCTGCGGAAGCAGCCAGATGGCCGGCCACAGCCCGTCTCCCACCGGCAGCTTGGCGCGGACGACCAGCTTGCCGTAGCGGAACGAGAAGCGATCCCTCGTATCTAGGCGCGCGGACGTATAGGAGAAGCTGCGCCCGTCCTTTTCGACCGTTTCGCGGCGGGCGCACAAGTTCAGCCCCGATTCGTCGATGTACAGATTGCCCGGATCCCCCGTATAAAACTGCCGTTCCCCGTTGCCCCACCCCGGATCTATCGCATTGCCGTCGTCGTCCAGCAGATCGTTGCCAAGACGAATGTTCCATAAGCTCAGATCGGTGCTGCCGTTACGGAAATCCTGTTCCCACAAAAGCTTGCTCATCCCTTCGCACCCCTCTCCGTATACTCCCAGAATACTGAATTTCGCAGGCCAGTCAAACGAATCTAAAAAAATGGGATGGCTTCAAAAACCGTGGTCTTTTTTTAAGATGCGCGGTTTTTTACGATGAAAGGGAAGGAGGCAGTCAAGATGAGCCAACACAGATCCGGACAGATGAAAGCGTTTTTTAGACAGTGGCAGGTTCAGAGCATGGTCATTCCCGGCATCGTCTGGATGTTCGTCTTCTGCTACATCCCGATGTTCTGGCTGATTATCGCCTTTATGGACTACAGTATCGCCAAGCCGATGCTGCAATCGCCTCTTGTCGGGCTGAAGCACTTCGAGGATTTCGCCGCGGACGACCGGTTTTGGCGCTCGATCCGCAATACGCTGGGCATGAGCGCGATCAAGCTGGCGCTCGGATTTCCGATTCCGATTCTATTCGCGCTGCTGCTCAACGAGATCCGAAGCCTTCGCTTCAAGCGTGCGGTTCAGACGATTTCGTACTTGCCGCACTTTATCGCCTGGACGATCTTCGGCGGCATTCTGCTCAACTGGCTGGGCGAGGGCGGCGTCATGAACCAATTGATGATGGCGCTGGGCATTCAGGATCGCGAGATCTTGTACAACAGCGATCCTCAGTATTTCTGGTGGATCGTCTATTTCTCCGACGTGCTCAAGGAAACGGGCTGGAGCGCGATCATCTATATCGCGGCCATAGCCGGCATCGATCCCGCGCTGTACGAAGCCGCGGAGCTGGACGGAGCCAACCGCTGGCAGCGCATGTGGCACATCACCATCCAGTGCATCCGGCCGACGATCGCCATCCTGTTCATTCTCGCCGTCAGCGGCATGCTGGGCAGCAACTTCGAACAGATTTTCATGCTGAAAAACAACATGAACATGAGGATGGCGGAAAGCCTGGATCTGTACATCTACAACATGGGCTTGGTATCCGGACGACATTCCTTCTCGACCGCGGTGCTGTTCGCCCGCTCCCTCGTGGCGCTGGGACTGCTGCTGCTCGCCAACTACACGTCCAAAAAACTAAGCGGCGAAAGCATCTTTTGAACGGGGGGAAAACGATAGCGATGGAATCGCGCGGAAGGTTTCGGCGAGTCGGACTATTCGAGGTCGGCAATACGCTGCTGATGCTGGCCGTCTGCTTTATTACGCTCTATCCGATGTGGTTCGTCTTCATCAACTCGCTGAACGCGCCGGAACGGGCGCTGCTGGGCACGATCAACTGGTTTCCCGAGGCTTGGTCGCTGGACAGCTATCGAGTGGTGTTTAACGATAAAAACCTGATGAACGGCTTTTACATCACAACGCTGCGGACGGTGATCGGAACGGCGGCGCACGTGCTGTTCACCGCGATCGTGGCCTATGGCATGAGCCGATCCAACCTGATCGGGCGCAAGTTTTATATGCGGATCGCCCTGATTACGATGCTATTCTCCGGCGGATTGATTCCGACCTTTCTGCTGATGACGAAGCTGGGACTGTACGACAATTTCTGGGTATTCGTCATTCCGGGGATGTACACCTTTTTCAATATGGTCATCTTCATGAGCTTCTTCCGCACGATTCCGGAAAGCCTGGAGGAATCCGCCAAGGTGGACGGGGCATCGGACTACGGCGTCCTGTTCCGAATCGTGCTGCCCAACAGTATGGCCGTCATCGCCACCATCTCGCTCTTCTCGGCCGTCTATCACTGGAACGATTATTATCAGGGCGTCATCTACATCCGCACCCAGGAACTGCTGCCCTTGCAGACGATGCTGTACAAGATTATCGCGGAAAATTCGATGTCCTTCATGCAGCAGCAGGCGATGGCGCAATTCGGCGCGCGGCTGCCCGGCAATTCCATCAAGTTCGCTTCGATGATGGTCGCCACGCTGCCCATTCTGGCGTTTTATCCCTTCATTCAGCGCTATCTGGTCAAAGGGGTCATGATCGGCGCTATTAAAGGGTGATTAAAAAATATATCATTAGCAGCAGAGAAAGGATGATCATGCAATGATGCGTAGATCGATGAAACAGGGGGCGTCTCTTATTTTGACGGCGATTCTCTCGCTCGGCCTCCTGGCCGCATGCTCCAAATCCGAGGAGAGCAAGCCGAGCGCCCAGCCTTCGGCCAGCTCGCAATCTCCGTCCGCGACCTCTTCGGGGGAGACGGCGCCGAATCCCGACGCAGCCGCATGGCAGCTGGATACGAGTCCCGTCGATCTGACCTGGTTCGTAGGCGCTTCTTGGTACGGCCGCACTTGGGGGGACAGCCTGAACTCCAAGCACATCACGGAAAAAACGGGCGTCAACGTTAAAATCGAGGTTCCGTCCGGCGACGCCAACGAGCAGGCGACGCTGATGATGACGTCGGGCAAGCTGCCGGACCTGATCAGCATGGGCTCTTGGGAAACCGCTGTCAAGAAGCTGTGGGAAGGCGACCACGTGTACGCGCTGAACGAGCTGGCCGAGCAGTACGATCCGTATTTCTTCAAGGTGGCGGGCGACGGCACGCTGAAGTGGTATCGCCAGGAAAACGGCAACACGTACGGAGTGCCCAACGACTCCTACAGCCCCAATCTGATGCATGAAACCGGCATGACCGCCGCCAACCAGACGTTCCTCGTGCGCAAGGATTTGTACGAGGAGATGGGCCGCCCGGATCTGACGACGCGGGAAGGCTTCCTGAACGCGCTGCAACTGCTGAAGGATCAATATTCCCAGTACAAAGGCCAGCCGATGAGCCCGTTCTTCGCGCAGGGCAACGTTCCTTACGGGATGACCGAGTATTTGCAAAACCTGCTGGCCGTTCCGTATGAGAAAGACGGCAAAGTGTACGACCGCTTTACCGATCCCGACTACGTCGCCTGGCTGAAAACGTTCCGTACCGCCTACGAGCGCGGACTGATCAATGTCGACTTCCTGGTCGATTCCGATACTCAGGTGGAGGAGAAAACGAACAACGCCCGCTATTTCATGATGATCCGCGAATGGACGGGGATGACCGCCGTCAACCCGATGCTGGCCGCGAGCGCCAACCCGGAGTCGTACTACATCGCGGTCGACGGACCGCAGAACAGCAATGGCGACAGCGCCAAGCTGTTCCCCGGCAACATGGACGGTTGGATGGTGACGATGATCAGCAAGTCGACCAAACATCCGGAGCGCGCCATCCGTTTCCTGACTTACCTGGCCAGCGAGGAAGGACAGCGGGACTTGTTTCTCGGCAAAGAAGGCGAGACGTGGGAGCTGAAGGACGGCAAGCCGCAATTGAAGTCTGAAATGGCGCAGCTGCTCGAAACCGATATCGAGAAGCTGGAAAAGGAATACGGCATTATGGATACGTACTGGATGATGCGCAACCCGGTCATCGTCAACCAATGGAGACCGGAGAAAGCGCCCGTCATCAAGCAAATGGAGGACTTCGCCAACGCGCAGGCCGACATCGACAGCGGCATCTACAAGAACCTCGATCCGCTCGGCGATTCCGAGGTCGCGGTGTCCTGGTCGCGCATCTCCCAGAACTGGGAAGAGACGCTTCCCGAGCTGATCACCGCCAAGGACGAAGCCGCCTTCGATAAAATCTTCGAAAATTACCTGACCCGCCGCGACAATTACGGCTTCGACCAGGTCATGGCTTATCGCCAGACCGAGCTGGACGCCCGCAAAGCCAAAATGGCTGAATAAAGCGCGGCGCTGAGCGGCGGTGGGGTTGTCTCGTAGTCAGGCAAATGAGATCATCGAGACAGGGAAGGGATATGTATCTTTTGGAGAGCGAAGCGTCTGCCTCATACGGTCATGAAATTACCCTGTTACGGGTTTACTATTCAGATTTAATGACCGTATCAGCAGCGGAAGAAGGTACATATCCCGTACTTCATTATCGGTGATTCTATGCCTTGCTCCCTGACGTCTTACGAGACAACCCCATTCCCCGCCAATGCCGGCAACCCTAACGTCCGCGCATCGAGATATGGTATATTATGGAGGTGGGGAGGGCATCGAATTGAAGGCTCCGTTGACGAAAATAAAACGAATCTACCGAAACTCCCGCATTTCGCGAAAGCTGTTTTTGGCCTTCAGCCTGATGATCGCCATCCCTGCCATCGCGGTTTCTTTTTTGTTTATCCGCTTCAAGGAAACCCAGCTGTACGAAGAGGCCATGGCTGCCGGGAGCAGCCATGTTTCGCGGCTGGACGAACGGCTGCGCGGCAGGATGAACATGGTTGAAAACGCTTCCTCCACCGCGCTGATCCAGAAGGCCTTTATCGACTTCATTCATTCGAACATGCGCGCGGACGGCTTGCGTCTCGTGAAATTCAGGCAAAACCAATTCGAGCAAATGCACAACATGATCAAAAGCAACGAGTCGATCGACGAGCTAAGCTTCTATGTCGATAATCCGGACTTGTACGAAATATGGCCTGAAATCTACCATTACGACCGGTTTTGGCCGCAGGATTACTGGGTCTCGCTGCGCGAGGAAGGCGGCTCGGCCTATCGCCTGTTCGCATTGAAGGACGGCGAGCATACGCTTTCCTACTACCGGCTCGTGCGCCTTCAGGGCCAGCAGAACAAGCATCCGAGCATTATGGAAATCCGCATCGGGCACGGCAAGTTTTTCAGCGACTTGTTGGAAGAGACCGGAGGGGATTTCTTTTCCGTCGTCATGGACGGCAAGGACCCTTCTCGCTTCGTATATAACCCGGAGCATTCGTTTGCCGCGAATGCCGGCGAAGATCTGCAAAACATTTTGGCCCGCATTCACGGGCAACTGGATATGCTGCAGGAGAAAAGCCCGATCAAGGTCGAAGCCGGGGATCATACGTATTACGCGATTTACCGCTATATTGCGCCCTTGAACGCCTACGTGGTGGACGTCGCCTCCCATCAAGCGCTGATGGAAGGGCCGCGCAGCTGGTACGTATGGGTGGTGGCGATCACGCTGTGCGTGCTTCTGATGATGCTGCTCCTCGTTTCGCATACGACCCGCCGTATTTTCCGCCGATTAAACCGAGTGCTGGCTTCCATGCGCAAGGTGCGGCAAGGACAGTTGGACGCGAAGATCGATACCGGGTTGGGAGAAAACGAAGCCGGAGACGAAATCGACGAAGTAGCCGTCAGCTACAACAATATGCTGGACGAAATCAAGCGTCTGATGACGCAGGTCGTCGATAAGCAGCTGATCGCCAAAAACGCGCAGCTCCATTCGCTGCATTCGCAGATCAATTCGCATTTTCTGTACAACGCGCTGGAATCGATCCGCATGCTGGCGGAGGTACAGCGGCAGCCCGCCATCGCCGATGCGCTCGTGTCGCTCGGTTCGCTGCTTCGCTACAGCATGAAATGGCGCAGCGATACCGTAGCCTTGGGAGAGGAATTGGCCAACATCCAAAGCTACGTGCGGTTCATTAACTTCATGGAAGGCAGCAGCTTCGAATTGACGGCGGATCTGCCCCAGGACGTGCTGCGCTATGCCATTCCTAAAATGTGCATGCAGCCGATCGTCGAAAACGCCGTCCATCACGCGGCTCCGCGGGGCGGCAGTGTGCGCATCGAAATCGCCGTCCGGGTGGAAAACGACAGCCTGCTGCTCGTCGAAATCCGCGACGACGGCGCCGGAGTCGACCCGCAGGCGCTCGCCGACCTGCAAGCCGTACTGCAAGGGGACTCCGACACGCCGATCGTCGCCAGCAAAAACGGGTTGGGTCTGGAAAACGTGCATAAACGTCTGCAGCTGCACTACGGCAAAAGCTGCGGGCTTGGGATAGATAGCGTGCAGGGCTCCTACACCTGCGTCACCATTCGCTTGCCTTGGGAAAACGAAAATCTTGGGGGATGGTAGGCATGATCAACGTCTTGATCGTGGACGATCAAAAGCATATACGCGACGGGCTGCAGGCGATGCTGGGACAGTTTCCCCTGGAGCTGGGCGATATTCACAGCGCCGGAAACGGCGTCGAAGCGCTGCAATCGTTGCATCGATTCAACATCCAACTGGTCATTACCGACATCCGAATGCCGGATATGGACGGACTGGCTCTTATGGCGCGCGCCAGAGAGGAACGCTTGAAGGCCGAATTTCTGATCATTAGCGGCTATGGCGATTTTGCCTACGCGCAGCAGGCGATCGGGCTCGGGGCCAAGGGCTACCTGCTCAAGCCGGTGAAGAGAGAAGATTTGCAAGCCTCGATCGAACATGCGTTGCAGGAGATTCGAACGCGGCAGGAGCTGTCGCGCAATATCAAGCGGATTTCCCGGCGGGCGAGGGAGACGGACCGAAAAGAGCTGTGCATGTTCATGCAAGGAGCGGCGAACGGCGACGAGTGGATCGGTCAGGTCGAAGGGCAAAATCGGGAGCTGTGGGACGGCTACCGCCTATGCCTGTTCCGGGAAGAAATGCGGATTAATCAGCCGGGAGCCGGAGGCGCCCATAGCATCGAATCGATTGCCTACCAGGTATACGGCAGGAAGGGATGCATCGGTCTTCAGCATCGCCCGCATCTGATTCTGGCGGTTGACGCTTCCGTGGATCCGGAGGCTCTGCTCGCGGCGCTTCAGGCGGAGCGGATCGGCGCGGTCGCGGCCATCACCGGTCCCAAGCGGGGATTAAAGGAGCTGCCGGACAGCTATACGCAAGTCATGGAGCTATACCGGCACAGCTACCTATTTCCCGATAAGCGCTGTATTCTGCCCGCCGACATCGAGGGGCTCGAGCAGCAATGGCAAATTCCCTACGAAGAGCTATACGCGCTGTTCCAACTGGTCGGCACCAAAAACGGGGGCAGAATCGCCGAAGGAATTTCCGCGGTTTTCCACAAAAACGTGCTTCAGCGCTACCACGTGCGTTATACGCAGCAGCTCAGCCGAGCCATCGTGCAGATGCTGGAGGAATACGAACGCGTTATCCGTCCTTACATGGGGGAGGAGGCGCTGGATATCGAATGTCTGCGCAATCTGTACGATTATCCGGGCATACGCGATTATATCCAGGCGCTTCAGCAGCAGCTGCTTCGGCTGAACCAGTTTTACTACGAATTCAAGTGCAGCTATCGCAATTCCCAGGACTTGAACGAAGCGATTCGTTTTATCCATGAAAACTATCATAAACCGCTCGATTTGGCGATGGTCTCCAACCACGTATCGCTCAATTACGCTTATTTTTCCAACCTGTTCAAGAAAAATATCGGCAAAGGCTTCGCGGAATACTTGCGCGACGTACGGTTGGATAAAGCCCGGCGGCTGCTGGCCGAAACCGAGCACAAAATCGTCGAAGTGGCTGCCATGGTCGGGTACGAAAGCTACAAAAGCTTTATCCGGGCGTTCCGGGACGCGATGGGCATGCAGCCGACGGAGTACAGGCAACGGGTTCGCCAAAATGAAGTTCGGGAGGACAGTTATCGCGACTCGGCGCTGTGAAGCCGCCGGATTCGACTTTTGTCCGCAGCGTCGGGGAGCCGATTTCGAAAAAAACAAAAAATTGGGTTATCATGAAAAATATTGAACCTTTTGCCCGGGCATTCCGTTCGCTACAATAAAGTTGTCCTGCAGGAACAAGTATCTGTAAGCGTTTTCTGTCGTCGGTCGGTATTTTAGCGGAATCGCGATTGGAACGAAGAAACTACTTGTATTGAAGGAGGGCAAATTATGGAACGGAATTGCCATGCGGAGAAACGGTGGACGCAAAGGGCAGCAAGCTTGGTCTTGGCGGCATTGCTGTTGGTTGGCTTGGGCCTATGGCCAACGCCTCGGGTTCAGGCGGCGGGGACCGCGATTACCTCCATGGCTTACTTCTCGGCGGCGGACGGTCCCGTCATCTCGAAATCGGGAGTCGGTCAGGCCAGCTACGGCTTCGTCATGCCGATTTTCAACGGAGGCTCCGCCGGTTGGAACGACGTATCAGACGATCTGGGCGTCAAGGTGAAGACGGGCGGCAACTGGGTCGATATCGATAGCGTCGGCGGCTACGTCTACAACCAGAACTGGGGACACTGGAGCGACGGCGGCTTCCACGGCTTCTGGTTCGTTCTCTCCGCCACGACGGAGATCCGGCTCTACTCCAAGGCCAACGGGGTTACTCTGGATTACACCTTGGTTTTTCAGAACATCAACCAAACGACCATCAGCTCCATGACGCCTACCCAAGGGCCGCAGATTACCGCAGGCTTCACGGGAGGCGCGGGCTTCACCTATCCGATTTTCAACAACGATTCGTCGATTCCTTTCGCGGCCGTAGCCAACGACTTGAAGGTCTACGTCAAACCCGTGAACACCGGCACATGGATCGACATCGACAATAACGCGGCCAGCGGCTGGATCTACGACAGCAACTTCGGTCAGTTCACCGACGGGGGAGGAGGCTACTGGTTTACGGTAACGGAGTCCATTCACGTTAAATTGGAGTCCAAAACCTCTTCGGCCAGCTTGACGTACACGATTATTTTTAACGAACCGGTAAGAAATTCGTATACGATTACCGCTTATGACGGAACAACCTATACGGCGGACGCGAGCGGCGCCATCGGCATACCGCTGCCCAAGATTGACGGCGGGGCTCCGATCGGTACGGAGCTGGGCAATTTTGTGTACCAGATCAACGTCGGCGGACAATGGGTGGAGCTGGGCAATTCCGCCCAGAGCGGATTCCTGTACTCGGGCAACGGCTACAACAACATGTCGGACGCCAATCAATGGGGCTATTGGGCCGACTATATTTACGGACTGTGGTTCCAGCCGATCCAGGAGGACATGCAGATTCGGATCGGCTATCCGCTGAACGGGCAGTTAGGCGGCAGCATCGGCAGCAACTACGTCTACTATATGCTGATAGGAAACCCGAACGCTCCCCGTCCGGACGTTTCCGATCACGAGGATGTCGCCATCGGAACGCCAAGCGATCCGGCCATTCCCGGCATGACGCTGATCTGGCAGGACGAATTCGGCGGCGCTCAGCTCGATACGAGCAAGTGGAACTACGAGGAAGGCTACTATATCAGCAACGATCCTAACAGCTGGGGCTGGGGCAACGCGGAGCTGCAGCATTACACGAACAGCGCTCAAAACGTATTCGTCCAGGACGGCAAGCTGAACATCAGAGCCTTGAACGATCCCCGATCGTTCCCGCAGGACCCTAACCGATATGCGCAATATTCTTCCGGTAAAATCAACACGAAGGACCACTTCTCCTTCCAGTACGGGAGAATCGACTTCAGCGCCAAGCTGCCCACGGGCAACGGCATCTGGCCGGCGCTCTGGATGCTGCCGGAAGACGCCGTCTATGGCGCATGGGCAGCATCCGGGGAAATCGACGTTATGGAAGCGAAGGGGCGCTTGCCGGGGACGACGAGCGGCGCGGTGCACTTCGGCGGCCAGTGGCCGGTGAACCGGTATATTGCCGGAGAGTACCACTTCCCGCAGGGGCAGACGTTCGCCAACGATTTTCATGTCTATACGTTGATCTGGGAAGAGGACGATTTCAAATGGTACGTGGACGGCAAATTTTTCTTCAAAGTCACCCGGGATCAATGGTATTCCGTTGCGGCGCCTAACAATCCGAACGCTCCGTTCGACCAACCTTTCTACATCATCATGAACCTGGCGGTCGGCGGGCACTTCGACGGCGGACTGACTCCCGACCCTTCCGACATTCCGGCTACGATGCAGGTCGACTACGTGCGGGTTTATGAGCCTGGAGGGGGAGGGAATCCCGGCAACGTGTCGGTTACCGGAGTCTCATTGGATCAGACGGCAGCCCAGCTTGAAGTCGGCCAGAACGTCCAGTTGAATGCCGTCGTAGCGCCGTCCAACGCGACGAATAAGCAGGTCTCGTGGACATCGTCCAACTCCGCCGTCGCTTCCGTGAACGCCAGCGGCGTCGTGACCGGGCTTGCCCCGGGTACGGCCACGATTACCGTGACGACGGTTGACGGCAACCAAACGGCCGTCTGCACCGTCACGGTCGTACCGGCCGCGCCGACCGTCATCGTCATCGGCGACGAGGTGCGCGGCCTCAAGAAGACGGGCGACAACCTGCTGTTCTACGTCAACGGCGCCACCTTCGCCGACCTGCACTACAAGGTAAACAACGGCGTACAGCTTAACGTCGCGATGACCCATACGGGGAACGGAAACTATACGTACCCTGTCAATAACCTGAACTACGGGGATATCGTCGAATACTTCTTTACCTACAACCCGGGGCAGGGCGCTCTGGATACTCCATGGCAAACGTATGTTCACGGAGTGACCCAGGGGACTCCGGAGTAAGGCGAAGGGGAAAGCGATCGGATGGCGGCTTTGCGGTAAGGCGAAAGGGCAAGCGATCGGATGGCGGCTTCGCGTTGTTCCAGAGCGAGTAGCGCTTAAGAGAAGTTGCTGAGGGATGGGCCATGCGGCCTGTCCCTTTTTTTGACCTTAGTCGGCGGCGACGCGCCGTCGGGCGGGCTTGCGGGACTCTCGAGCAGACAAAGACAAGGTTGCAGCGGTTTATTGAGCTCGGAAGCCATGGAAATCCGTAGGGACAACTTGATAGCGAATCGTCCTGGCAGGTTTATCTTTGGAATTGGCAGCGAGCGGGATCATCATTCCTTTCTCACTAAGCTTGCGCAAATGCTTGGCTGCCGTCTTGCGATGGATGCCCAGACGCGTTGCTGCCTGCAAGGGAGCGACCGGATTGCTGGTAACGCAGGCCAAATCGTAGAGAGCTTTCTCCACCGGAGCGAGCTGAACGGGGGGAAGACCGCTTAGTTTGCCGAGCAATTGCTGAATGATTTGCTGGCAGCGCCTAGGTTTGTCTCGAACGTCGTCATAGGAAAACCTTAACACGATCCAACCGTCGAGAACCAAGTGGTTCTGTCGGATCAGATGGTCGGAGAATTTGTGTTGATCGATGTTTTTCCAATGCGTCCCATGGCCGTCGATCTCTATGCAGATTTTATAACCTGCCATATGGTAGGCAAAGTCTAGATAGCGACGGCCGTCCTTGAAATCGTTCACCTCGTATTCCGCGCTCAAACCGACGAAGCGCTTGAACGAGGGCCACCATACTTTTTCGAGAAACATTTTCTCCGCATGATGATCGATATTCGCAAGTCGATTCTTTCGCTCGTTTGTGCCGCTTGCTTGTTGATCGGCCATCCACTTTTCATAAGCCGCCCCGAATTTTTCATCAACTGCAACAATTTCTTTTTCCTCCACCAGTATCAGCATCCTTTCAAACTGAAAATAAAAAGCCGCCCAGACCGGCGATTACCCGGTAAGAGCGGCGTGTGCTTCACGACCGAAATTCGTTTATGTACATGTAAAATAACATATGTTTTACGGGATTGCAATATTCTTCACATGTTTGCGAATCAAAATCGAAACAAGGATCGGGGGGTTCGAGGATGAGGTGGTTCACTCTACAGGACGAGAGGGGGCCTCAGGATGGCGGGACAGAGGCGTGGAGGCCAAAAAAGTGCCTTGAAGGTGGCGGGTCGGAAGCGTGGAGGCCAAAAAAGTGCCTTGAAGGTGTCGGGACAGAGGCGTGGAGGCCAAAAAAGTGCCTCGGAGATGGTGAGACGGAGGCGTGGAGGCCAAAAAAGTGCCTTGAAGGTGGCGGGTCGGGAGCGTGGAGGCCAAAAAAGTGCCTTGAAGGTGGCAGGACGGTAGCGGGGCGGGAGTGCGATTTTCAAACTCGTTCACAAAAGTTCGAAAATGTGTGTTATACTGAATTCGAACGAAAACGAACCTAATCGGAGGGGACCCTCATATGGAAATCAGACATTCGACGAATCCGGCCGACGCCAAGCATTACGACACGGCGAGGCTGCGCCAGCAATACTTGATCGAGGAATTGTTTCAAGCGGATGAAATCAAAATGGTATACGCGCACGACGACCGCTTGATTATCGGCGGAGCGCATCCCGTTAACGCCGCATTGACGGTCGAGGCGGCCGATGTGCTGAAGACGGACTATTTTCTGGAGCGCAGGGAAGTCGGCTTTATCCATATCGGCGGAGGAGAAGCGGTCGTCGAGGCGGACGGCGAGCGCTATACGCTCGGCAAGCTGGATACGCTGTACGTCGGCAAAGGCACGCGTAATCTGACGCTGTCCAGCGCGAACCCGTCCGACCCGGCGAAAATTTACTTTACCTCAGCGCTCGCCCACGCGACGTACCCGACGCGCAAAGTATCGGTGCAGGAAGCGAACACGCTGAACCTCGGCGCGCTTGAATCGTCCAACGAACGGACGATCCATCAGATCATTCACGAGAACGGCGTGCAGAGCTGCCAGCTCATGCTCGGCGTCACGCTGTTCAAGCCGGGCAGCGTATGGAACACGATGCCTGCCCACCTACACGATCGCCGCATGGAAGCGTATCTGTACTTCGACATGAACGCCGACGCAAGAGTATTCCATTTTATGGGCGAGCCGAATGAAACGCGTCACATCGTCGTCGCCAACGAGCAGGCGGTCATTTCTCCGAGTTGGTCCATCCACTCCGGAGCCGGCACGAGCAGCTATGCATTCGTCTGGGCGATGGCCGGGGAAAATTATACGTTCAAGGATATGGATGTCGTCGCGATGGATGCGTTAAAATAGCAGCAACTGCCAAGTCGGGAGGAACGACCGCTACATGCTTGCGATCACGCGCCATCAATTGATTTTGGAATTGCTGCAGGAGAACGGAGCCGTGCAGGTGTCCGAGCTGAGCGACAGGTTCGAGGTGACTCCGAAGACGATTCGCGAGGATCTGGAGAAGCTGGAGGAGAAAGGGCTGCTCACGCGCATTCACGGCGGAGCGGTGAGCCGCTCGGACGCTTCCGACCCGATGCTGCCGCTGCAAATTCCGAATACGAAGCACTCCCTCGAAAAAGAAGCGATTGCCGCGCAAGCGCTGCGCTATATTCGCCAGGACGACGTCATCGCTTTGGACGCGGGCAGCACGACGTTGGAGATCGCGAAGAAGCTGCCCGACATGCCGCTCACCGTGCTGACCAACGATTTGCTGATTATGCGCGAGCTGATGGGGAAAGAGCAGATCCGGCTGGTCGTTCCGGGAGGGTACCGCCACCGCAACGTGCTTGTCGGCAACGACGCGCTGGAATGGCTTGCGCGCCTGAACGTGCAGAAGCTGTTCCTGTCCGCAACGGGCGTGCACGACAAGTTCGGCCTGTCGGTGTTTACAGGAGAGCTGCTGGATTTAAAGCGGGCGTATTTGTCCGGAGCGAAGGAAGTTTACGGCGTGGCCGATCACAGCAAGTTCGACCGGGCCGCGCTGCAGACGTTCGCCGCGCTGGAGGATTTGGACCTGCTCATTACGGACGACGGACTTCCCGAAGAGGTCCGCCGCCGTTACGAAGAAGGAGGCAGAGTGAACATTGAACTCGGAACTACGAAACCGATTTGATCTGGCAGGCAAGACGGCCATCGTCACCGGAGCAGGCAGAGGACTGGGACAAGCGATCGCCGTCGGTCTGGCGGAAGCCGGCGCGAACCTCGTGCTCGTCACCAACCGCACACCTGCCGAAGAGACGAAAGCGAAGGCGGAGGCGTACGGCCGCAAAGCGATCATCGTTCAGGCGGACGTGGTCGACCGCAGCAAGCTTCCGAGCATTCTCGACGCCGCGGTGGAGACGTTCGGCGGAGTGGACATTCTCGTTAACAACGCGGGCATCATCCGCCGTGCTCCGGCGGTCGAACACGCTTATTCCGATTGGCAAGAAGTGCTCGACGTCAACCTGAACTCCGTGTTCGTCCTGTGCCAGCTCGCCGGAGAGCTGATGATCGAACAGGGACACGGCAAAATCATCAATATCGCGTCGATGCTCAGCTTCCAAGGCGGCATCAACGTTCCGGGCTACACGGCCAGCAAGCACGCGGTCGCCGGGCTGACCAAGGCGCTCGCCAACGAGTGGGCGTCCAAGGGCGTGCAGGTGAACGCGATCGCTCCGGGCTACATGGCGACGGACAACACGGAGGCGCTCCGCAACGATCCGGTCCGCAGCCGCCAAATTCTCGAACGCATTCCGGCGGGACGCTGGGGCGGGGACGAGGATCTCGTCGGTCCGGCGATTTTCCTCGCTTCCGCGGCTTCCGACTACATGAACGGACACGTGCTCTGCGTCGACGGCGGCTGGATGAACCGATAATCAGGCCTGCCTGAGTGAGCGGAATACCGACAAATGCCGGCCAGTACTGCGCCTGATCCGACGGGATACCGGCAAAAAGCGGCGTCTGAGCGAATGGGATACCGTCAAATGTCGGCCCGCATTTCGCCTGATCCGGCGGGACACCGGCAAAAAGCCGGCGTCTGAGCGAATGGGATACCGTCAAATGCCGGCCCGCATTGCTCCTGATCCAGCGGGATACCGTCAAATGTCGGCCCGTATTGCGCCTGACCCAACGGGATACCGACCGACTAGTGCCCTACGACGAGAGAAGCGAAGGGGATACGGTTGAGCCGCAGCGGGAAGCGCGGCCTAGCGTTTCCTCTTCAATGCTTTGTACTCCTCGCTCTCCCAGCGGCGAAGCAGCGGATAAGGATCGAACGCCCATTCCACGAGCCCTCTATCCCTGTAGATGCCGTAGTGCAGGTGCGGAGGAAACTTTCCTTGCGTGCCGGGGCGTCCGTAGCCGGAGCTGCCCACCCAACCGATGACTTGACCGGGACTGACGATGTCTCCGGTCTTTAAATTTTTGTCGAAGCCGGACAAGTGCGCGTAATAATGGTACAGATTGTTCAGGTCGCGAATGCCGATTCTCCATCCTCCGTAAGCGTTCCAGCCCTTGATCTCGATGACCCCGTAGCAGGTGCTTCTGACCGGAACGCCGTATCCGGCGAAAATGTCCGTGCCCTCGTGAATCCGCCTGCCGCCCCACCCGCGTTTGTTGCCCCAAGTGCTGCGGTACGAGTAGGTGCTTTTCAGAGGAAGAGGGAAGGCGTGACCGGACAAGTCCAGACGGTCGAACCTCCTGTACAGCTTGGCGAACTGCATAATGCGCTGGACGGCGCGCGTGTTATGGTAATATTCCCACAGGCCGATGCTGAAGTCGTCCTCGGCGCTGCCGTACTGCAGCGCTTGAACCGTTACGGAATAGAGCAGGTCTTCGTCCTTACCGCGATCCGCGATTTTATCCCCCGTGCCGTCTCGGCCGATTCCGCGAAAAAAACGGATGGACACGGGATTCGTATCTTCCTCAGTCGGATTCAAATCTCCGCTCCAGCGCTCTTCGGGAACGTATACGCCTGTAACCGCGTCCTCGCGAATCGGTCTCGTCTTCGGGTGGGCCCGGGACATCGTCCTTTCATACTGATCGATCGCCGCGATGAAGGGCCATTCCAAGCCGGTGCGCAAGCTGATCGCCTCGTACAGCTTCCGCCGCTTCGCGTATTCGTCGGCCATCGACGGCTTATCTTTGCCCGCGCCGTGAGCGGCGGGCGCGCATTCGCCCGCCCCCAGCGACATGAGACCAACGAGAGCCGCAATAACCGCGAATCGGAAGCTGCGGCCCAATCTCCGCCAATCGTGTAGCAACGTGACTCCTCCTCAAGCTCGACTTCTACGAAGTAGGGTTTTACAGATCATTGGTTTTTATCCGAATCGTGCTATAATAAGGAGGACAGAAAGAGGGGAATTCCTATGACGACAGGCGCAAAACCGCGCAAACCCGAATGGCTGAAAATCAAGCTGACGACCGGGGAGCCATACCAGGAACTGAAGCAAGTAATGAGGAGCAAGACGCTGCATACGGTTTGCGAAGAGGCGCGTTGTCCGAATATATATGAATGCTGGGCGAACCGCACGGCGACTTTTATGATTCTCGGGGATATTTGCACGAGGGCGTGCCGTTTCTGCGCGGTGAAAACCGGACTGCCGACCGAGCTCGACTTACAGGAGCCGGAGCGCGTGGCGGAAGCCGCGGAGCAGATGGGCCTTAAACACTGCGTCGTCACATCGGTGGCGCGGGACGATCTGAAGGACGGCGGAGCTTCCATCTTCGCGGCGACGATCAAAGCGATCCGCAAGAGAATGCCGTTCTGCAGCGTCGAAGTGCTCATTCCGGATTTTCTGGGCAACCGCGATTCGCTTCAGATCGTAATGGACGCGAAGCCGGACATTCTGAACCACAACATCGAGACCGTCGCTCGGCTTTCGAACCGCGTGCGGGCGAAAGCGAAATATCCGCGTTCCCTGGAGCTCATCCGGAGAGCGAAGGAAATGCAGCCGAACATCCCGACGAAATCGAGCATTATGCTCGGCTTGGGG
This sequence comes from Cohnella sp., assembly GCF_041641335.1. Taxonomy (NCBI): domain Bacteria; kingdom Bacillati; phylum Bacillota; class Bacilli; order Caryophanales; family Paenibacillaceae; genus Cohnella; species Cohnella sp. The sequence continues at coordinate 87,014 of NZ_JBEPYQ010000013.1, forward strand.
GAGACCTTCGAGGAAGTGCTGCAGGCAATGGACGACTTGCGTGCGGTGGACTGCAACATTTTGACGCTCGGACAGTATTTGCAGCCGTCCTCGTCCCATCTGGACGTCGTCAGATATGTTCATCCGGACGAATTCGCGGCGCTGAAGGAGGAAGGATTGAAGCGGGGATTCTCCCATGTGGAGTCCGCTCCGTTCGTCCGCAGCTCCTACCATGCGCATGAGCAGGTCAAATCCGCGGAGGCGAGAACGAGCGGTCTCCGGAAGGAGAGCGTAACATGATTTTCATGGCGGGAGGCAACGCTTACTCGCTGGTCCATGAATACAAGAACGGGTGGAATCCCGAAGCTTTTCGCGAGAGATACAGCGAAGTGCTCGAACGCTTCGATTACGTCGTCGGAGATTGGGGTTACAATCAGCTCCGTCTCCGGGGTTTCTACAGAGACGGGCATCCGCGGGCGGGCAAGGAGTTCGCGATCTCCAACTTCATCGATTACATCAACGAATACTGCAATTTTGGCTGCGCCCATTTCGTGCTGGCCAAGCTGGACGTCAACGCCCTTCCGCCGGACGCGGTCATCGTCAAGGAGGAAGCGCCGGAAGCCGCCGTCGCCCTCAACGAGACGGGCGGCCAGGCGGCCGAGACGGCTGCGGCCTTGAGCAGCGCCGGCGGACCGATTACGAGATGGCCGCTTAAGGAGCGCGCGGGCGGTCCCGTACGCGTTCCGAATGTAACCGTATCCGCGGTGGCTCGCGCCGCGGCGGATGCGGAACGCCGCGAAGCGGAGCGGCGCAACGCCGGGCAGGACAGGGACCAGCGAGGCTTCGGCGGCTCGTCCTTCTCCGGTCGGGGAAGCCATGCGAGGAACGGCCAGGAATCCGGCGGCCAGCGGCAAGGACGCTCCCACGGATCTTCCGGAAGCGAGCGCAGAGGGCAGGGGCAAGGCGGCGGACAAGCGCCGAACAAGCCCCATTATCGAGGCGGACATAAGAACCACCAGGATGCGCAAGCTCCTCGGGAAGGCTCGCGCAACGATGGGGCGCCGCGTAAGGACGGTCAGCGGCATGAAGGCTCCCGCGGAGACGGTTCTCGCGGGGACGCCCGTAAGGAAGGCCAACGGAACGAGAGCTTCCGCCATGAGGGAGGCCGCAGTGAAGGCTCCCGCAATGAGAACTCCCGCGGCGAGGGCGCGCGCAACGACGGTTCCCGCAGCGAGGGTGCCCGCAACGAAGGCGGACGCGACGGCCATTGGCAGAGCCGGAATCGACGCCGCAAAAGCTTCGGAGGCAAGCCGGGCAATCGGCCAGAAGGCAGTCCCCGCCCGGAATCGGGCGCTTCCAAGTCCAGCGAATAGCCAACATAAGCATGTTATACCAAAAGGTGCATATCTCTCCCTGACGCAAGGGAAGAGGCATGCACCTTTTATTTACGACATTATACCGAACCGATGAACGCCTCGCGAACGCGATTCCAGAACGTGAAGGGGCGGTATCGGGCGAACGTGACTTTCTTTTCGGCGACTCTGCACGTGATCGAACAGACCCCGGTCAAAGCCATAAGCATATGGTCGACGCCGATGATCAGCTCTTCCCCCGGATCGGGAGGCACGATGTCGCAGTGGTGATGCTTCGGCAGGATGACGGACGATCCGAGCGTTCTGTACACGCGGTTGTTGATCGAAGCGATCTCCGCGATCTGCAGCGCCTCCAGCGACGGGTGGATGACGGCTCCGCCAAGACTCTTGTTATAGCCGGTGCTGCCCGTCGGAGTCGAGATGACGATGCCGTCGCCGCGGAACATCTCGAACGGCTCGTCATTGATGTGAATCGCCGACACGAGCGTGCCGTCGCCACTCTTCAGCGTAAACTCGTTCAGCACGAGGTGCGTTTCCTTGCCTTCGGTCGTATCGATTTCCACGTGCAGCAGAGGATAGTGGATGTTGCGCGGCTCGGAAGACGCCATCAGGTCGAGTAATTCGACGAGCTCGTTCTTCTGCCAATCCGCGTAAAAACCCAGATGCCCGGTATGAATCCCGATGAAGGCGACGCGATCCAACAACTCTTTGTAACGGTGGAACGCCTGCAGCATCGTGCCGTCGCCGCCGATCGAGACGACGGTGTCCGGCGCTTCTTTGTCGTAGATCAATCCCCTTGCTTTCGCTTGGGTCTGAAATTGTTCCGATAATTCCCGGGATAACCGATCTCCCCGGTCAAGCAATGCGTATTTCAAACGTCGGCCGCTCCTTCCGAATGGAACCCTGTTACTCGATGCCGATTCGATGCTCGAAAGGGATCGTTGTCTTGATCATACCCAATAAGCCGCCCGAATTCAATCTCTGGAGCGCGGAGAATCGAGCCGTGCCCGGATGCGGCGAACGCCGATCGCTATCGATCCCGAGACGACGATCAAGCCGATGGCGCAGGCGAAAAGCAGAGGGAGCCAGACGAAAGCGGCTTCCCATCCGAAGCGAAGGCCGACGGTTTCCGGGACGGTGTTCGTCCAAGCGGTGACGATGGACGGCCAGCCCGCGGCTCCCGAGGTTTCGCCCCGGTACAGCAACGGCCAGAACGCATAGACGAGAAGCATCGCAAGCAGGCCGTGAATGAACCGTGTCCGAGCGAACGGTAAATATCTCCATCCGGAGTTGCTCATCAGTCCGGCCACCTGCGCATGAACGGATAAGCCGGCCCAAGAGAGCACGAAAGCGGCGACGGCGACCCGGTCGACGAGGGGGAGCGCGGAATTCGCGGCGGAGGCTTTGGCCCCCAGCGTCACTTCGAAGGCTCCGTGCATGTAAGCCTCCGACAGCTGCGGAGACAGTCCGAACCACGGCAGCAGTTGCCCGGTCAACTGCCGAAGAGGCGACAGCAAGCCTCCGTTCACGAGCAAATCGAGAGCCGCGGAGAAGAAGACGACCAATCCCCCGACGATCATCATGAGGGCCAGAGACGACTGCAGCGCTTGTTGAAGCAGAATCCCGAAAGGCCTTCCGTCCTCCAACCTTGCGCGGTGCATGGCCGCGAGCGCGGCGCGCCAGCGGCTTCGCTTCGGTCCTCCCTTGTCCGCCGCCGCGATCTCCGCCGTTTCGCCGCCGCGCTTACCGAAGCGCGAAGCGATGCCGATCAGCAGGGCGCCGCTGTAGTGGGCGGCCGCAAGCACGGGAGCGGCTAGCGGATTGCCGAAGAAGCCGATGCATACGGCGCCGATCAGGAAGATGGGATCGGACGTCGTCGTCATCGCGACGAGCCGTTCTCCCTCGTCTCTTGTCACCAGCTTCTGATCCATCAGGCGCGAAGTTAGCCGCGCGCCCACCGGATAGCCGGACACGAAGCCCATCGAGACGATAAAGCCGCCGACGCCGGGAAGACGGAACAGCGGGCGCATGAACGGGTCCAGCAGCGTGCCCATAAAATGAACGATTCCGAAGCCGAGCAGCAGCTCGGACAGAACGAAAAAAGGAAACAGGGCGGGAAACAGCACTTCCCACCACACGGCCACTCCCCTAAGCGATGCGTTCAGCGCTCCGGAACCGTCTCCGAGAGCGAGACAGCCGATGAGCAGGGCCGCTCCGCCGATGGCCAGCGCGCTCGCCAGCGCGAAGCGGCGGCTCGTATTTTCCGGATTCGCGCCCGATGGAACCACAGTCATTCCTCCATTCGTTGACGTACCTTGTCCCAATATATGTTCGATTCCGGACAATCTTGCCGATCGTCGAACAAGCCCGCCATTTTCTCTGTAACCGTTTGCAAAAAACGGTGCAAAAATTGGCGCAGATATGCTACAATAGAACTAGATCATTCGGATCTAACCCGCGCACCACAAATTCATCGAGCTGGAGTGATGAGTATGGCGGCAATCGTTGCAGGTTTGATTGTATGCGCTTTCGTCTATGTCATTCGGGAATCGCTGGCCCCGGCGGAAGAGGAATTATAAAATTTCATGGACCGATCGGCGAACAGCCGGTTTTAATCGCCCTTGCGGGCGATTTTATTTTGGCCGCGAGGAGGAACGGAGCGTTATGGTATAATGGTTGGGAATGAAGGACTTTCAACCCATTCCATTTCATCGCCGGCGCCAGGCGCCGCGATGCCATCCAGGAGGCGCAACTTGTCCAACTACGCGACGATTTACGAAGCGATAGGGGGAGCCGATACGATCCGCGAAATCGTAACCCGGTTTTATCCGAAGGTTCAGGCGCACCCGCTGCTCGCTCCTTTGTTTCCCGAAGACATTCATCCCGTCATGGAGAAGCAGATCTTGTTCCTGACGCAATTTTTGGGCGGTCCGCCGCTCTATTCCGACGAATACGGGCATCCGATGATGAGGGCGCGCCATTTGCCGTTCCCGATCACTCCGGAGCGCGCCGAAGCTTGGTTGGCGTGCATGGCCGAGGCGTTGTCCGAAACTTCGATTTCCGAACCGCTGCAGAAGCTGACGATCGAGCGATTATCCGGTCCCGCGCACCATTTTATCAACACGGATTCCGATTCACCACATCAATAAGGGGGCTCATTATGGAACCGCTCTTCCAGATTAAAGTGACCTGCATCTGCTGCGAACAAAGCTTTCAGACATCTAGAGTCCGGCCCAGCTTGAAGAAGGCGGTGAAGACGGATACCGATTTCTGCTCCTATTTCAAAACGGTGAACCCGGATTTCTACGTCGTGAGGGTCTGTCCGTATTGCGGCTTCGCGTCGACGGAAAATTTCTCGGAGAGAATCAACGAGAAGCAGAAAGCGATTTATTACGATAAAATGGGCAGCCATTGGAAGAACCGGGACTACGGCGGGGAGCGCGACGCGCAAGACGCGATGGAGTGCTATAAGCTCAGCCTGCTGACGGCACAGGCGATCGGGGAGAAAGACCGCGTAGTCGCCGCTCTGCTGCACCATATCGCTTGGCTGTATCGCTACGAAGGAAAGAAGGAGCAGGAGAACCGGTTCCTTCAATTCGCGCTGGACGCTTACGTTCGGGTATACGAAACGGAGAGCGGTTCGATCAGCAGCGCCCGGTTGATGTTCCTGATCGGGGAGTTGAACAAGCGGCTCGGCAATTATCACGAGGCCGTCCGATGGTTCGGGAGGGTCATTCACGACAAGAAGATCGTCGACGCCGCGATGATCCGCGCATCCCGCGAACAGTGGCAAAGCGTACGCGAAGAGATGACCGGACAAGGGCTGGAGCTTCCGGAGGAAATGATCGAGAGCGGAGCGTAAAGCTTGTCCCTTAACGAATCGCCCGGTTGGCCAGCAGGTAATCCCGGTCCGCGTCGATAATGCGCAGAGTGCTTCGGCAGCAAGGGAACACGATCGTTCTTTTGCGGGAGCCGCCGTACATATCCAGCACTTCTTCGGGCGTAAGCGGCAGACGAACGTTGGAGCTTCGGCAGAACGGGCATTCCTGGGCGACGACGTCGCTCATCAGCACGTCGTAGGGCAGACTGTTGCTGAGTGGGATCAAGGGGCATTCCTCTCCTTGCATGTAGATTGACTTAAAGATAACGCACGGCAGTGTCCGAACGCAACAAGATTGGAGAAGTGATTAATATGACAAAACCGGTATGGAACCTGGAGTCGCTCTTCGCGGGCGGCTCCTCTTCGCTTGATTTCGCGGCTTTCGTAGGGGAAGCCGAAGCCGGCTGCGCCGCCTTGCTCAAGGATCTTCAGGACGGCGGGGAGACCGCGCCGGATGCGGAGCGGCTTGCGCAATGGACGGGCAAGCTGCAGGAGACGCTCGCCCGACTGCGGGAAGCCGACTCCTTCGTCGGCTGCTTGACGGCGCAGAACATGAACGACAGACGCGCCGTCGGATGGACGGAGCGGATTCAGACTCTAAGCGCGCGCTACAAGCAAGCTTCCGATTTGTTCGACGCGAAGCTGGCGCTTGTGCCCGATTCCGATTGGCAGGCGTGGACGGCGCGGCCCGAACTCGCCGCGGTGCTGTTCCCGCTGAACGAGAAGCGCGATTTTGCGAAGGAGAAGCTACCGCCGGCGTTGGAGGCGGTCGCCAGCGAGCTGGCCGTGGACGGCTATCACGGCTGGGGCGAGCATTACAATACGGTCGTCGGGAGAATCGCGATTCCTTGGGAGGTAGACGGCAAGACCGTTCACCTCTCCGCGGGCCAGGCGGCCAACAAGCTGGACGATTCGTCGCAAGCGGTGCGCGACGAGATGGCGGCCAAATGGGAGAAGGCTTGGGGCGAGCAGGCGGACTTGGGCGCGGACGCGCTGAACCGGATCGCCGGTTTCCGGCTGAAGCTGTACGGGCTTCGCGGCTGGAGCGACCCGCTTAAGGAGCCGCTGGCGATCAATCGGATGAGCCGGCAGACGCTGGAGGCGATGTGGGCCGCGGTCGAAACGAGCGTAGAGCCGCTTAAACGGTATTTGGCGCTGAAGGCCCAACTGCTGGGCAAGGAGAAGCCGAGCTGGCACGACGTCGACGCGCCGATCGCTTCCACCCAATCGAAAATCCCGTACGAAGAAGCGGCCTCGCTCATCACGGACGCTTTCTCGCAGTTCTCGCCGCAGCTGACGGAACTGGCCAAGACCGCGTTCGCCGACCGCTGGATCGAAGCGGAAGACCGGCCGGGCAAGAGGCCGGGAGGGTTCTGCACGAGCTTTCCGATCGGCCGCCAGAGCCGGATCTTCATGACGTATTCCGGAACTCCAGGCAACGTGTCGACGTTGGCGCACGAGCTCGGTCACGCCTACCACGCGCGGCTCGTTCAGGAGCTGCCGCCGCTGGCGCAGGAATACGCGATGAACGTGGCCGAGACGGCCTCCACGTTCGCGGAGGCGATCGTTAGCGACGCGCTGCTGCGCAGAGCGGGGAGCGACGAAGAGAAGCTGGCTTTGCTGGACGAACGGCTGACGCGGGCGGTCGCCTTTTGCATGAACATCCGGGCGCGCTTCCTGTTCGAGACCCGCTTCTATGCAAGGCGCGCTTCGGGCATGCTCGAGGCGGCAGAGCTAAGCGAGCTGATGACGGAAGCCCAGAAGGAAGCGTTCGGCGATGCGCTCGGAAGCTGGCATCCTCATTTCTGGGCGTCCAAGCTGCACTTCTACTTGACCGACGTGCCGTTCTACAATTTTCCTTACACGTTCGGGTATTTGTTCAGCACGGGCCTCGCGGCCGTGGCGGAGAGGGAAGGCGCCTCGTTCGCCGGCCGTTACGACGCCCTGCTGCGGGACACCGCCGTCATGACCGTCGAGGAGCTGGCCTCCCGCCATCTCGGCGTCCGCCTGGACGAACCGGGCTTCTGGAACGACGCGGTCGCCAGGGCGGTGTCCGACGTCGACGCTTTCACCGCTCTGTGCAAGGCGTAACTAATCGAAGAAAAAGCATGAAATCCCGCGTTTCCGGGAGTTCATGCTTTTTTTCTTATACAAATTACCCTATATTTTGACAAAATCATTGAAATATTCAAAAAATTCAATTATACTGAGTCCGAAGTCGCAAATGGAATACTTTGGGTTTGACGGAAGTATTAGATAAACTGAGTCCAAAGGAGGAGAATAATGACGTTTAATCAAATTTCTTTAGCCCGTCAGATTGACATGGCTTTGGAGAAACTGGGGGGAGAGCTTAAGGGAATGGTCGCCGGAACGATCGTGCTGCAGATCCGGGAGGATTCGGTCGGCCGGTTCGGCATCCGCCATCTTCCCGTCGACTGCAGCGATCGTGCGCCTGTCGCCGCCGGAATGACGGCGGAGCAGGTGGTCGAATTGCGGCAGCTGGCGCTCGAAGCGCTAAGGCACAAGAGCGGCTGGACGCACGGAGAAATTTCGTACGATTTCGTGTTGAAGCAGGGACGGGTATTCGTCAGCGTGCAGTTCGAGTCCAATTACAATATGGCGAACTTGATGTTCCGTTATTCTCCGAAAAACCGGGACCGCAGGGAAGCTTCCAACGGGTAACGGTAGCATTACATACGTAGTTCGAGGGGCTATCTACCGAGAGTTGAATGTTCGACTTGACGGGATAGCCCCTTCGCTGCGTTTTTTTAACGTCCGGCGTGTCCGGCGAGCTGCTGCTCTGCCATTTGAACAAGGCGGCGGGTAATTTGACCTCCGATGGAGCCGGCTTCGCGGGTCAACAAGTTGCCGTAATAGCCGTCTTGCGAAAGCTGAATTCCGAGCTCCTGCGCGATTTCGAATTTCATTCTTTCCAACGCGTGCGCGCATTGAGGAACGACGAGGGAATTGCTGCGTGCCATGGTCGCTCACCTCCTTTGAACGTAGTATGGACGTTATTGGGAGGGCTATTCATTTTTCGACAGATTTCCCATTCACTCCAATTGTTCCAGTCCGAAGTCGAAATCCGGGGAGACGTAAGGATCTTCGGGAGCGGGAATTCGGACGAAGTCGGCGATGTCGATCTGAATGATCTCGATGTCGTTGTACATCGTCGTTCCGAGCGTCCCGGTCACGGATACCCATTCGTCCGTCTCGAGCTCATCCGCGCCTGCGAACGTCGCCATGACGCCGTAAGGCGACGCGTCTGCCGAGCAGCAGGCGACGGCGAACCGACTGATTCCGAACTGCTGCGGCCCCATGCCGGATTCGCGGTAGACAAAGCCGCTGATTTCGATCGTTTTGCCGAGAAACGC